>NZ_JBHYMC010000036.1:0-64068 GCF_042742535.1 Streptomyces sp. NPDC058880 | reverse complement strand
GACACACGCAAGACGCCCGGCCGGGAGGTCCCAGGCCGGGCGGACGGCGCCGTGCGCGGGTCACGGCCGCCGGGCCTACCGCGCGCGGTGGCCAGTGACCGCTGCCCGGCCCAGCGCACGGGTCACGGTGACCCGGACGTCCTTGCCGGCGGTGAAGTCGCCCTCGACGGCCCGGCCGAGGGCTCCCTCCGGCAGCGCGACGTCTTCCCCGGCCTCTCCCGTGGACACGTCCACCAAGCGGAGGCGACCGCCGTCGACACCGGCCAGCACGTACTCGGTGCAGACCACCACCGGCACCTCCACGTCGCGGGAGGAGGGGTGCACGTCCTCGTGCTTCTCACCGGTGAACACGTCGACCCCCGCGAGATGCACCTCGGCCGGACCGTGCTGGCCGGGCTTCGAGATCGAGACGTCGGTGAGCCTGCAGACAACGCCGTCGACGAGCACATGGCCGTTCCTGCGCAGGGCCCCCGCCCGCATCGGGAACGTGCCGCTCCCACCCGCTTCCGCGGCCGGTTCGAAATCCAGGTCCACGCCGCTCATACTGCCTCCTGCTCACGCCGGTTTGCGCTGGTCGAGCCGCAGTAGACCACCTTCCGCCGCGTGAACCACCGGCCATTGCCCCGACGGGGTGAACGCGGGCACACAAGCCCGCCGCCTACCGGGGGCCGACAGCGCACCCGCCCCCTCCCGGCTCGGCATCGGGTACGACGCACGGGTACGACGACGAGGACCCCCGCCCCCGGTACGGCGCCGCCCCCCCGGGCGTCGCTCAGAGGGAGACGGCGTGGTCCGACGGCGTCGTCTCGCGCCCGGCGGAGGCGAGCCCGGTCTCCGGCGCGGCGGCGGAGCCCACCGGCGCGGCCGCGGATGCCTCCCGTGCGGCCATGGGGGCCGCCGCTGCGGCGGGCGCCGGCTCGGGCGCGGCCACCGCCGCGGGGGCGGCGATCGCGGCGGCGACGGCGAGGACGGCGATGGCGCGCAGGGTCCACTTCGGCATGGTGAGCTCCGGTTCCGGAATCTGAATCTGACGGGACGAGTCCTGATCGTCGCCACCCGCCGGGTGTCCGGGCATCGTCCGCAGGTCGCGGCCGTCTCCCCCGCACGGGGGAGACCACCGGCCCGCGGGTCAGAGACCGGCCGCGGCGTTCTGCCGGACCGCGGCCAGGGCGTCCTTGACCTCCCGGACCACGCGGGCGGCGTCGTCGGGGTTGTGCACGACGTCCGTGCGGTTCATGTCGACGACGAGGACCTCGCTGGCCGAGTAGTGCAGGTTCACCCAGTCGTCGTAGCCCGACCACAGGGTGCGGTAGTACTCGACGAGGCCCTCGTCCTGTTCGAAGTCACGGCCCCGCAGGCCGATCCGGTGCAGCACCGTCTCGAAGTCCGCCTTCAGGTAGACCATCAGGTCGGGCGCCTTGCGGTACGGCAGGCCGTCGATCTCGCGCATCATCTCGCCCAGCAGGCCCTCGTACACGCGCATCTCCAGGGAGCTGATCCGGCCCAGGTCGTGGTTGACCTTGGCGAAGTACCAGTCCTCGTAGATGGACCGGTCCAGGACGTTGTCGCCCTGCTTGTACGCCTCCTTGATCGAGGCGAACCGGGTCTGCAGGAAGTAGAGCTGGAGCAGGAAGGGGTAGCGCCTCGCCTGGATCTCCTCAGGGCTCGCCGTGTAGAAGAGCGGAAGGATCGGATTGTCCTCGACGCTCTCGTAGAAGACGTCGCTGCCCAGTTCCTTGGCGAGGAGTTCGGCCACACTCGTCTTGCCGATCCCGATCATGCCTCCGACGCAGATCACTGCCATACCTCACTTCTCCCCGGCGGTCTCATGTGCGTGGGCGTGCGGGCTGGGCATCTCACACCACTGAGACGCACGCCGACGGCACGCGATTCCCCGGGAGCTTCGTGATCAGCGTCAGACGGTCCCCGTCCGGACCGCACCGGAACCCCTGACGCGGGCCGCTCTCATCGACCGGCCGGCCTGGCCCTTCCGCGGTCGCCGCACACAGCGACGAGCCCCGGCCCCGCGGCCAGCTTGAATCTTAGATGACGATTCACCCGCCCCGACCAGCCCTTGTGCCACCGGCCGGCGACACAGCCACCCCCCGGCACCGGCCACCCCCCGGCACCGGCCACCCCCGCGGGCCCGCCGCTACCCCCGGGGCAGCGACCCCGCCAGCTGCCGGCGCGAGGAGACGCCGAGCTTCCGGAAGACCTTGCCGAGGTGGTACTCCACCGTGCTCGCGCTGAGGAACAAGTCCGTCGCGATCTCCTGATTGGTAGCACCGCGAGCCGCCAACCGCGCGACCCGGGACTCCTGCGGGGTCAGCTGCCGCCCCGCCCCCGCGTCCCGCCGGCGCGCCTGCTCGCCCGTGGCCCGCAGCTCCAGACGGGCCCGCTCGGCGAAGGCGGCCGCCCCCATCGAGGCGAACCGCTCGTGGGCGCGCCGCAGCAGCACCCGGGCGTCGTGCCTGCGGCGCTGCCGACGCAGCCACTCCCCGTGCAGGAGGTCCGTGTGCGCCTTCTCAGTCAGCAGCGGCGTCGGCTCCAGATGCGCGGACGCCTCCCGGAACAGCTCCTCCGCCGCCGGTCCCGGCGCGACCAGGGCGCGGCTTCGGGCCAGCAGCCCCAGCGCCCACGGGGTGCCGCTGGCCGTGGCCCGCTCGGCCAGCAGCTCCAACGCCCGCGAGGCCACGCCCGGATCGCCGTTGCGGACGGCGGCCTCGACCAGGCCGGGAAGGCCGAGCCCGGCGCAGTGCGGCGGCGGATCGTCGAGAACCGCCTGGGCCGCGGCCTGGGCCTGCGGGTAGCGGCGCCCGCCCAGCCCGAGCACGACCAGTGCCGCACGGGCCAGTTGCGCCTGGATCCCGCCGGGCGCCTCGGGACACAGCTCCCGCTGCGCCGCGACCGCCGACAGAGTCGCCGCCTCGTCCCCGCGCCAGGCGTGCAGCATCACATCGGTGGGGTGGGACAACCGCGGATCGGCCCCGGTCGCGTCCGCGATGTCCTTGAACTCCGCGAAGTGCGCCTGCGCACCGACCAGGTTGCCGCGGAACACCTCCGAGGTCGCGTTGGCGTGTGCGCTGATCTGGAGCATGCGCAGCGCCCCGTGGCCGCGCGCGGCATCGGCGTACCGCCGCCCGCATTCCCCCAGGGCGTCGATGTCCCACAACTCGACGGCGGCGACCATCCCCAGCAGGCTCCAGCGGACCGCTCCGCCCTCTTCCGCGCCGGGCCGGGTCATCGCCGCGAGGGCCGCCCGCAGCGACGGCACGCCCGCGCGGTAGCCGACGGCGACCAGCCGGGCGTGACCGTCCAGGAGCAGGTCGGCGACGCACGCGTCCGCACCGGGCGCCGCGTCCCCGCGGCCGGCGACACCGAGCGCGGCACGGGCCACCCGCAGGGCACCGCCACCACCGGCACCGCCACCACCATCGGCACCGCCACCACCATCGGGGTCGCCACCACCATCGGGGCCGGCAGCGACCATCGAGGCGTCGAAGGCCTCCAGCAGCGTGTCACGGCCGGCCGCCGGGTCGTGCTCGAAGAGCACCAGGGCGGCATCCAGGAGGAGCCCGACAGCCCCCTTTCCGCCCAGCATCAGGCGGGCCAGCCCGCCCAGCCGGCCGGCATGGGCGCCCAGCACGGGCACCGCCGGTCCCGGTGCCGGCAGCCGGGAGAGGAGCTCCTCGGCCCGCCGCGGGGCACCGGCCATGAGGGCCGCCGCACAGGCCTCAAGCAGCCACGTGGCCCGCCGGACCGGATCGTCGGTGAGATCCGCGGCCCGCTGCAAGAACGCGGCCCGGGCCAGGTAGCCGCCGGTGTTCCCGGCCCGCTCGGCACAGCCGTGCAACGCGGAGGCGACCTGCTCATCGGGGCCGTCCGCGGCGGCCGCCGCATGCCAGGCGTGCCGTTCGGGTTCGGCGCACGCGTCGGTCACGGCGGCGAGCGCGGCGTGCACGGAACGACGCGCGGCCCGCGACGCGCCCCCGTACACGGCCGAGCGGATCAGCGGATGACGGAACGAGGACGCACCGGGAGCGGGCCGGGCCGTCAACAACTCCTCCCGCTCGGCCTGGTCGAAGGCCTCGGCCAGGTCGTCGTTGCCGGCCCCCGAAAGGTGCCGGACCGCCCGCCGCAGCACGTCCCGATCGCCGGTCGCGTCGGCGGCCGCCGCCAACAGCACCGTCCGGGTCAGCACCGGCAGGCCCTCAACCCGCCGCAGGAACCGGGCCTCCAGGCGCCGCCCGAGAGCCGGCGGCCCGGCGAACCCCGCCTCCACGACATGAGGCCCCTGGGCCAGTTCCCGCAGGGCGAGCGGATTGCCCGCCGCCTCGGCGATGATCCGCTCGGCCACGACCTGGTCGATCCCGCCGCCGGCGTGGTCCATGAGCAGCGCCAGCGCATCGGCCTGCGGCAGCCGGCCGAGCCGGAGTTCGGGAAGGCCGTCCAGTGCCGGCGGCGCCGCCGTCGTGTCGTCGCGCAGCGCGAAGAGGGCGACGATGCCGTCGGCGTGGAGCCTGCGTCCCACGAACGCCAGGACGTCGAGCGACTCCCGGTCCAGCCACTGGGCGTCGTCGCACACGAGCAGCAGCGGCCTTTCGCGGGCGGACTCCGCGAGGAGGGTGAGAACGGCGAGCCCCACCAGGAACCGGTCGGGCGCGGTCCCGTCCACCATCGCGAACGCCGTCTCGAGCGCGGCGCGCTGGGGCCCGGGCAGCCGGTTCCGGGCACCGAGGAACGGCAGCAGGACGCGGTGCACGGCCGCGAAACCGAGCTCCTGCTCGGCCTCGACGCCCGCGACCCGCGTGACCTGCAGGCCCGAAGCCGACCCGACCGCATGGTCCAGCAGGGCCGTCTTGCCGATCCCGGCATCGCCGCGCACGACGAGTACACCGCTCATACCCGAGCGCGCGCCGTCCAGCAGCCGGTGCACCAGAGCGCTCTCCGCACCCCGGCCTCTCATGATCATGAACTGAACATACCGGCTCCGGGCATCCCCCGACCGGCCGCGCCGGACCGGGGGACGGGCGGCGAAGACTGGGAGGTTTCCAGGATTCGAACCACCGCCCTCCCCGGGCACGCTCCGGGCATGCAAGCGCACCGCACCGAACCGGCCCGCACCCACCCCACACCCCCGCGCCCCCAAGCCCCTCCCGCCCGGGCAGCGGACAGGGCCACGGGCAAGGGCAGGAGCCGGGCAGCGGACAGGGCGGCGGAGCCGGGCCTGTTCGCCGCCGAGACCGCGACCGGCGACTGCGGATACCTCCGGATACGCACCCTCGAAGCCACACCCCACCGCACGGACCACGACGGCGCCCACGGCGAAAGCGGCGGGCCGTTCGTCGTCGTGGCCGTCCAAGCCTCGGGCACCGCACTGCTCTCCCGCGGCGGCAGGCGGATACGCCTGGCACCGGGCGACATGGCCCTGCTGCCCTCGGGCGGCGAACTCGCCGTGGAGTTTCCCGAGCCCTCCCGCACGCACCTGCTCCGGCTGCCGCGCGCCGTGCTCGCCGTCCCGCAGGCAGACCTCACGGCCGTCCTGGGGAGCACCGTCCGGCCCGCCCCGGGCCTGGACACCGCCGTCTCCCGCTCCCTGGCCGCCTTCGCCGAAGCGGCCCCGGACCTGGGCGCCGAAACCGGCGGCCGCATGGCCGGCCACATCGCGGGCATGCTGGCCACCCTCATCACGGAACGGGCCGCCGCCGGCACCCGACCGGCAGCCCGGCCCGCCACCGGCCAAGGCCCCGTCACCGCGGAGACCGCGGACCTGATGGCACGCGTCCGCGCCCACATCGGCCTGCACCTGGCGGACCCGGACCTCTCCCCACGCTCGATCGCCGCCGCACACCACATGTCCGTCCGCTACCTGCACCGGCTCTTCGCACAGGACGCCACGACGGTCGGCACCTGGATCCGCGAGCGCCGCCTGGAAGAGGCCGCCCGGGAACTGGCCCGACCGGGACGCGGGAAGACCGTCTCCCGCATCGCGCACCGCTGGGGCTTCGTCAGCCCCAACCACTTCAGCCGGGTCTTCCGGCAGCGGTACGGGATGTCACCGCGGGACTGGAGCGCCTCCTTCACCCCCGTCCCGGAGCCGCCGCCGCACAGGGCGGCGGCCGGTGTCAGCCGCCCCGCTTGTGCCCGTTGAGCTGGATGTACCCCAGGTTCGCGATGAGCGCGGCGACCGTCGGGTAGTACCTGCTGTAGCCCTGGGCACCGATGGTGAAACCGTTCCCGGCCGGGTTGCGCAGCCGCGCGTACACCCAGGCGGACAACTGGCCCCAGCTGGTTTCGAGGTCGGCACCGAACGGGCCGATCGGCGTCGACGCGTGGTGGGCGATGTTCTGCCGGATCACGTCGAAGACGTACCCGAAGCGCGCCGCCTCGGCGGTCGCGCCGATGACGTCCACCAGGTACGAACCGACGGTCTGCCGGCCGGCCCCGGTGGTGAGGAGCTGCTGGGTGTTGCGCAGGGTCAGCAGCGCGTTCTGGAGGTTCTGGGGGGTGAGCCGCCGCTCCGCGCGGGCGCCACCGCCGGGCAGGGTGGCGTAACTCCCGTTCCAGGGCAGGCGGTGGGCCCGCACCCCCAGGACCCGCTCGAACGCGTCGGGATAGCCGTCGGGGAACACGTAGTGCCGGTTGCCGGTGCCGTCGGGCTGCCCGGGCTGGTAGATCCCGGCCAGGTACAGGGTGTTGGCCCAGTAGTAGAGGGACACCACGTACTGCCCGGCATGACTCACCCGGATCTGGATCAGCCGGTCGGGCGTCGTCGTGGTCTCGTCCAGCACCTGGTAGAAGTCGTGGCCGCTGATCCGGTGCACCTGGTCGATCATGTTCCAGTACCGGTCGTGGTGCCCCTGGCCGCCGTGCTCGAGACCGCTGATGTCCCAGTCGACGACCGTCAGCGGCCGGTCCGGATCGGCATGGGCGGCGGGCGCGGCCGCGCCCAGCACACCGGCCGACAGGGCGAGTGCCACGAGGAGACCGGCGACACGCCGCATCATCCGCCCGCCCGAAACTACGCTGAACACACAGAACTCCTCCTCCTCAGGCCGGACATCCCGCCCGACCGGGCGCCCGGACTCCTTGCGGGGGACAGGACGCGGTCGCACGGTCGCCCGGCACACGGTCGGCCCACGGCGGCCCGGCAACAGGCCACAGGCTGCCAGCGCCGAAGGCGGCGCACGTGCCCGAGAGCGCCCGCACCCCGCCTACCCGCGCACACCCCCCGCGGCCGGCCCGACGGCGCCCTCCACCCGGTGCAGCGCCGCCAGGAGATGGCGCAGGGCCGGATCGGGCGGACCGGGACGGACCGCCAGGGACGTCGTCACGCTCAGGCCGGCGAGCGGGCGCACCACCACCCGCGGGACCGACGGCATCCCCTGGACCTCGTAGAAGACGGTCCACGACGCCTCGCGCGCCGTGCCGATCGCCGCGAGCGTGGCCTGCAGACCGGCGAAGGGCGGCCCGGCGGGCGGCACGCCCCCCGCCCTGCGGCACGCGTCGACGACCAGATCGTGGAAGTACGGGTTCTCCGCGCGCGGAGCCAGACGCAGCGCGAGCCCCGCCAAACGGTCCAGCCCCACAGCCCGTTCGGCCGCCAGCGGATGGCCCTGGGGCAGGGCCACATGCAGCGGGTCGCTCCACAGCGGCAGCAACTCCAGGCCGGCCGCCGACGGAACCGCCCGCACCAGGGCGGCGTCGAGCTCCCCGGAACGTACCGCGGCCAGCCGATCGCCGACCGGCATCCTCCGCAGCCGCACCTGAAGCCGGGGAGCGGCAGCGGACAGGAGCGCCAGAACACGCCCCAGCCGGTCCCGGGGGCCGTGGACACCGCCCAGCCGCAGCACACCGTCGGCACCCGCGGTGACATCGGCGGCCACCCGCACCGTGCGCTCGGCAGCCGCCAGAACCGCACGGGCCTCGGGGAGCAACCGCTCGCCCGCCGAGGAGAGCCGCACCCGCCGGGTCGTACGCTCGAACAGGACCACCCCCCAACCGCGTTCGAGCCGGCCGATCTGCTGGCTGACGGCCGACGGGACGATCCCCAGCCGCTGCGCCGCCCGCCCGAAGCCGCCCTCCTCGGCAACAGCCACGAAATACCTCAACTGCCGCAGTTCCACCCGTCCGCCTCCCGCAGCGATTCGTCACGACCGGTGATCTCTGTCTTCTCCAACAGCCGGTGGATCACAACCGCTTCCCGGGATCGAATGGAACCGCATCCGCGACACGCCGCAGACCACAGGAGAGACCGCCGATGAACGCCCCCCGACAGCCCCTGATCGTGCACGGCGAGCAGGCCGAGCGGATCGACTTCCCCCACGGCGGGGGGTTCCGCCTCCTCGCGGACGCATCCGACACCGGCGCGGCGGTGGGAGCCAACCGCCTCACCCTCCCCCGCGGCGCCACCGGCGCCCCCGCCCACCACCACGCACGGTCGACCGAGGTGTTCTACGTGCTCGACGGAAGCGCCCGCTTCACCCTCGACGACCGCACCACGACCGTGGCCGCCGGCGGACTCGTCTGCATACCGCCCGGCCACGTCCACGCGTTCGGCGCTTCTCCCGCAGCCACGGCGGACCTGCTCGTCCTGCTGACCCCGGCCGTCGACCGCTTCGACTACTTCCGCACCCTGGGCCGCATCCGGCACGGCCTGGACACCTTCGCCGCGCTCCTGCCCGAACAGGACTGCTACGACGTGCACTTCGCCCCTGCCGACACACCCCAATAGCCCGCCCCGGGAGAACCCGCAAAGGGGGAGCGGCCGGTCAGGAACGCTGCCCGGATCCGCCCGCCGGCGACGCCGGCCGCGCGAGAGCACCCGGCCGCGGCCCGCCGTCCGCCACGGTGCGGGGCGGTCCCGCAGCACCGGCCCGCGGCCGCCGGAAGGCCGGGACGGCCAGCAGCCCGAAGCCGATCACCGCCGCCGTGAGATGGCCGACGGTGGTGAAGTCCGGCAGCGGCCCGGACCACTCGGCACCGCCGAGCGGCCACGCGAGGACGAAAGCCGCCCAGGGCAGGCGCCCCCAGCGGGGCAGGGCGAGCGTGCCGACCGCCAGCACCGTCTGCGCACCGTAACTGACCCCGTAGTCCAAGGACTGTCGCACCGCCGCCGGATACCAGCCGTACCGCAGCGCGACGGTGATGACGGCAGCGGTGAGCAGGGTCGCCACGACATGCCCGCCGAGGAACACCGCCACCGCACGCCGCTTCCCCCACCGCGACTCCGCCCAGGCCAGGAAGCAGCACACCCCCAGCCCCAGGGTGATCAGGGTGCCCACGAAGTCCGTCGAGGCCACATCGGTGAGCGTCCCGTCGAAGAACAGCGCGCTGCCGGCCAGCGCCGCCAGCGGATGGTCGCGCAGGTTGTCCAGGTTGGTGCTGAGGTACCCCAGCACGGCCGCCGCCCGTTCGTCGGACACCCGGCCGATCCAGGCGTGGCCGGCCAGCAGCAGGCAGACATAGGCGAGGGTCAGCGGCGCACGGCGCGGATATCTCCGCACGACGCGGAGCGCTCTGCCCAGGGGCCCCGGCGGTGATTGAGGGTTCATCGGCGGCACTCTCCGGTTCGGTTCGGTTCGGTCAGGCTCGGGCAGGTCGGGTCGGGGCGAAGGCGTGGCCGGCCCGCGAGGGCAACCGCCCCGGCTGACTCCCGGCCACCCCAAGGGATGCGGTGTGCCGCGCCCGGGTTCCAGCCGACCGACCAGGACACCGCCCCCCTCACGAGTGACGGACACTCAAAACCCCAGACCGGAAGGGGTTTCCCGGAAGTTTCCCGTTTCCCGTTCGCAGCGGGCGACCCGCGCCTGCTCGACACACGGGGGAGGCGGGCGACAGTCTCGGAAGCGCCCGGACAGGACACCACGGGCACGACGGCCCGCGGCCGGACGACCGCGCGGCGGAAACGGGGGACCGGACATGGCGATGCGCACGACAGCGGTGGCGGCGGTGGCGGCACTCACCCTCCTGGCCGCGGGGGGAGGCGCCCACAGCGCCACCGCTGCACCCAGGACGGCGGCGGGGGAGTGCCGGGTGCTCGCCGCCGGCGCCTCCACCACGGCGGAGCAGGCCGTGGCGGCCGCCTGCGAACAGATCGGCGTCTGGTACACCTGGGGCGGCGGCCACGGGCCGCAGCCGGGCCCGACCTACGGCCAGGTCGACCCCAGCGACCCGGACAGCGCCCACGACCCCGAGCGGCTCGGCTTCGACTGCTCGGGACTGGTCCGCTACGCCTACGCCCGCGCCGCCGGCGGCGACCCCCTGCCCGGCAACGCCTACCACCAGTTCCACGCACCGCAGGTGCGGCAGCGGTTCACCGCCGCCGAGGGGACCGCCCCGCTCCTCCCGGGAGACCTCCTGGCCTGGGGCTCGGGCGGCTCCATCCACCACATCGCGATCTACCTGGGCGCGGGCAGGATGGTCGAGGCCCGGGAATCGGGCACCCGGATCACCGTCGCCGACGTACGGCTCGGCGGCGACTATGCCGGAGCGGTCCGCTTCGCGCCGCCGACGCAGGCACCCGGCACGTTCAGCACCTGGGGCACCGACGTGTGGACCCACCGGGAGCCCTCCACCGGCAGCCCGCGCGTGCACAAGTTCCCCGGCCCCACCACGGTGCGCATCGACTGCCAGAAACACGCCGAACCCGTGACCGCCGAGGGCTACACCAACGACGCCTGGTCCTACCTGCCCGAATACCGGGCATGGATCACCAACATCTACATCAAGGGCCCCGCCTGGCTGGACGGCGTACGCACCTGCCCCTGAACACGCCCCTCACATCCCGCGATCGCCCGGGGCACCACGCACCGCCGGTACGGTTCCGCGGCCGTTCAGCCCTGCCGGTGCTGCCCGGGCAGCCCGGACCCGGCGGCTTCGGCCCCCGCGCCGTCCTGCGCGGCGGTGTCCCCGGCCTCCCAGCGCAGCAGGTCGCCCGGCTGGCACTCGAGCGCCTCGCAGAGCGCGGCGAGCGTCGCGAAGCGCACCGCCTTGGCGCGGCCGTTCTTCAGCACCGCCAGGTTGGCCGGCGTGATCCCCACCCGGTCGGCGAGTTCGCCCACGGACATCTTCCGCCTTGCCAGCATCACGTCGATGTCGACGGTGATGGGCATCAGATCACCTCGTCCAACTCGGCCCGCATCCGTGCCGCCTCGCCGTCGCGCGCGACGGCCTGCGCGAGCAGCATCCGCAGTACCAGCACGATGAGCGCGACCCCCAGGATGGCCAAGCCGATCCCGCCCATGATCACAGTAACGCCCGGATCCTCCCGCTGGCCGGGGGCGTTGACCGCCGTGACCGCGAACCACAGCACGGCCACAGCCGTGATCGCGCCGATCACGCCGTCCACGTACCGGAACGCGGCGTGGGAGAACACCGTCCCGCGCCGCACCATCGCCGTCAGCCGCCACACGCAGACCAGGGCCACCTGGGCCGCCACCATGCCCAGGGCCACGATCACGCGCATCGGGGTCAGCGGCAGCGATCCCCCCTCCGTCTCGCCCGTGACCAACGCCCACACCATCCCCGCCTGCACGAACACGGTGCCGGCGAACACCACCCCGAGCACGACGTGCAACGCCCGCACGGTCAGCTTGCCCATGACCCATCCCTCCATCGACCCACGATCGAAATCTATCGAAAATCGATAGGTCGAGCAAGGGGCGGGACCTCGGCGGCCCCGACTCCGGGACCGACGGGGAGCGGCGGCAACCCTCCGGCGCGGCGCAGCCCCCCCCGGGTCGGCGCCTCCGGGCCTCTGGGTGAAGCGCCGGAACGTCGACCTGCGCGCCGGCGGGTTCGACGCCCACGCCCGGCCCGCGAAGCGGGGGGCCTCAGGGGGTGGCCCGGTCCTCGGGGAGCGGCTGTGCCTGCCGCGCTGCCCGTCCGGCGGGGGCGGCCTCGGGGCAGGCGGGGTTGGCGCAGGGGGCATCGGTGTAGAGGGGGACGTGGATGCCCATCGTCCGGTGCCGCCGGACCGTCGCGGGCAGTTGCTGATGGCACCTGGGGCACAGGTGTCCGGGGATCGCCGCCGCGGGATGCTTTTCGCCGTCCATGCATCGACTTTACGCCCGCTTTGCTCTGTTTTGAACCTTCTTTGGTGGGGGTGGTTACGCCCCGCTGGAGGGCCCGCTGCCGTTTGGCGGGGGCTCCGGCGGGTGTGGCCGGAGCAGGCTGAGGGCGACCGACGCCGCGAGGACGGCGACGATCACGGCCAGGCTCACCTGCGAGGGAATCTCGGGAACCGCGGGGCTGATCAGCTCGTGCGTGGCCTGCAGGACCAGCTTCACGCCGATGAACGCGAGGATCAGAGCGAGTCCCGTGCCCAGGTGGTGGAAGCGGTCGAGCATGCCGGCCAGCACGAAGTAGAGGGCCCGCAGCCCCAGGATGGCGAAGGCGTTGCTGCTGTAGACGATGAAGGCGTCACTGCTGACGGCGAGCACGGCGGGCACGCTGTCGACCGCGAAGACCAGGTCGGCCGCCTCGATCGCGGCCACCACGGCCAGTAGTGGCGTGGCGACGCGCCGGCCGGCCTCCTTCACGAAGAACTTCGCCCCGACGTAGTCCTCACCGACCGGGACGATCTTCCGCAGCAGCCGGACGGCCAGGCTCCGCCCCGGGTCGAAGCCGTCGTCCTCCTCCTTGAGGATCTTGTACGTGCTGGAGAAGAGGATCGCGGCGAAGACGTACAGCACGGCCGTGAACCGGCTGACGACGGCCACTCCGGCGGCGAGGAAGACCCCCCGGAACACCAGCGCGCCCAGCACCCCGAAGAACAGCACGCGGTGCTGGTAGGCCCGCGGAACCCGGAAGTAGCCGAAGATCAGGGCGAAGACGAACAGGTTGTCGACCGACAGGCTCTTCTCCAGCAGCCACGCCGTCGTGTACTCCACGCCCGCCTGCGTGCCCACGACGACGAACACCAGACCGCCGAAGGCCAGGGCCAGGGCGACCCACACCCCGCTCCACGCCGCCGCCTCGCGGAAGCCGATGACGTGCGCCCGTCGGTGCGCGAGGAGATCGACCGCCAGCGCCGCGAGGACGGTGGCGGCGAAGACGATCCACAGCCAGTAGGGCACGTCGTGCACGGCGGACCCCCGCGGTACGGCAGTCGGTGGGGCGGCACCCCAAGCGCGATTTTGCCGTAATTGTACTTATTTGCTCTTTTCGTGGGTGCGTGCGGCCGACGGGCGCCCCGGTCTGCTGGTGACTCCCGTCACATACCTCTTGAGCTGGAGCGGGCTCCAGCTCCTAGCGTGAAGCCGTCGGCCGGTCGGGCCGGTCGGCCATCGGAATGGGGGAGAACATGGGCGTTTGGTTCGTCACCGGTGCATCGCGTGGACTCGGCGCGGATATCACCCGTGAGGCGCTGGAACGAGGGCACAGCGTGATCGCCACGGCGAGGAACGCCTCGGCCGTGCTCGCGGCGTACCCGGACAAGCCCGGCGGACTGCTCGCGGTGAACGCGGACGTGACCGAACCGGAGCAGCTGGCGGCCGCGGTGCGGGCCGGCCTCGCGGAGTTCGGCCGGATCGACGTCGTGGTCAACAATGCCGGCTACGGACTCGTGGGCGCGATCGAGGAGACCTCCGACAAGGCAGCCCGCGACCTGTTCGACGTCAACGTGTTCGGCCTGCTCAACACGGTGCGGGCGACCCTGCCGACCCTGCGTTCCCAGCGGTCCGGACACGTCGTGAACATCGGCTCGGTGGGCGGTTTCGCCACCGCTGCGGCGGTCGGCTTGTACGGGGCGTCGAAATTCGCCCTCGAGGGCATTTCCGAAGCGCTGCACGGCGAACTGGCCCCGCTCGGCGTCCACGTCACGATCGTCGAACCCGGTGGCTTCCGCACCGACTTCCTCGGCCGCTCCAGCCTCCAGGTCGAACCGGCCGCCATCGCCGACTACGCCGCCGCGGCGGGCCCGGTCCGCGAGGCGCTGGCCCGGAACGACGGACTCCAGCAGGGCGATCCGAAGAAGGCGGCCAAGGCCATCGTCGACGTCACCGAGGCCCCTCGGCCGCCGCTGCGCCTGCAGTTGGGCGCGGACGCGGTCGAGCGCGTCGAGGCGAAGCTGGACCTGGTACGGCGTGAGCTCGACCAGTGGCGCCACGTGGCGCTCTCCACCGCCATCTGACCGCGAGGCCCCTCAGCCGGCGCGGTGCGGGAGCGGGGCGGAGCGGGAGCGGGGCGGCGCGGCGCGGCGCGGCGACCACCGTGCCCACGGGCAGCACTCCTGTCCCGCTGCGTGCCGGCGCCGCCTTCGCGGGTCGCGGCCGGGCCCGTCGCACCACGGACCGCCGGCACCTTTCCGGCGCGCGGGTCACTCTTTCGGGTGTCTGGCCAATCCGCCAGGTGGATGCTGCCGAATCCGGTACGTGAACCACTTCCGCAGCACCCTTCCCCGCGCCGCCCTGGGCGCGTCGGCCGGCGTTCTGGCCGCTGCCATGGCGCTCGCCGTGGCCGAGCTGGTCGCCGGCTGGGTGCGGCCGGCCGCCGGGCCGGTGACGGTGGTGGGCGGCGCGGTGATCGACCGGACCCCGGCCGCGGTGAAGGACTTCGCGATCCGTACGTTCGGGGAGAACGACAAGACCGTCCTGCAGTTGGGAATCCTGGCGATCCTCGCCGTCATCGCCGTCGGTCTGGGCATCCTGGCCTTGGACCACCGGCGGGCCGGTGCCGCCGGCGTGCTGCTGTTCGGGATCGTCGGCTCCGCGGCGGCCCTCAGCCGCCCGGACTCCACCGGAATCGGCGATGCACTGCCCTCGATCGCCGGAGCACTCGCAGGGGCAACCGCCCTGTACGTCCTGGCCTCCAAGGCCGTACCCGTTCCGGAGCCGGCGGCCGGGGACGGGCACAGCGGCACCGAAGGATGGAGCAGGCGCGGTTTCCTTGCCTCGGCGGCCCTGACCGCTGTGGCGGCCGCATCGGCAGGCGCCCTCGGCCGGTTCCTCTCCGGCCGGCAGGGGCAGGGAGCGGTCGCCTCCCGCGCCGGCCTGGTCCTGCCCCCACCGGCCTCCCCGGCTCCGCCCGTACCGGCCGGAGCCCGGTTGAAGGTGCCCGGCATCAGCCCCTTCACCACCCCCAACGCCGACTTCTACCGCGTCGACACCGCTCTGACCGTCCCCAGGGTCGACGCCGGCAGCTGGCGGCTGCGCCTCCACGGCAAAGGCGTCACCACACCGCGCACCTACACCCTCGACGAGCTCCTGGACCGCCCGCTCGTGGAACGCGACATCACCCTGACCTGCGTCTCCAACGAGGTCGGCGGCCCCTACCTCGGTACCGCCCGCTGGCTCGGCGTCCCCCTGGCCGCGCTGCTCGCCGAGTGCGGGGTGAAACCGCCGTCGAAGGGCGGCCCGGCCGACCAGCTGGTGGCCCGGTCCGTGGACGGGATGACGCTCGGCTCACCGGTCGAGGACGTCATGGACGGCCGCGACGCGATCCTCGCGGTCGGCATGAACGGCGAACCGCTGCCCTTCGACCACGGCTTCCCCGTCCGCATGCTCGTCCCCGGCCTGTACGGGTACGTGTCGGCCTGCAAGTGGATCACCGACATCGAGCTGACCACCTTCGACGCCTACGACCCCTACTGGGTGAAGCGGAAGTGGGCCCGTCGCGCGCCGGTCAAGACCCAGGCCCGGATCGACACCCCCAAGCCCTTCGCCCGCCCCGCCGCCGGCCCCATCACGGTCGCCGGGGTCGCCTGGGCCCAGCGCCGCGGCATCACCCGCGTGGAGGTCCGTATCGACGACGAACCCTGGCGGGACGCGGACCTGGCCGTCCAGGACACCGTCGACACCTGGCGCCAGTGGTCCTACCCCTGGAACGCCAACCCGGGCGGGCACACGATCACCGTCCGCGCCACCGACGGCACCGGCCAGGTCCAGACCGAGGAACGCGCGCGGACCATCCCCGACGGGGCGAGCGGCTGGCACAGCGTCTTCGTCACCGTCCCTTAGACCCCCGGCCCGGCCCACTCCAGGGCCCGTTCCGGCAGCACCACCCCCGAACCACCCCCGAACCCCCACCACCCTGACAGACCGACAGAAGCTCAAGGGGAGCGACTGATGATGAACACCCTGCAGATCCGCCGTACCGCGATCGCCGTGGCCGCGGCCGCGCTGTTGCCCTTCTCCCTCGTCGCGTGCTCCGACTCCGGCGACACCAAGGCCGCACCGGCCGCCGGCGACGAGGCCAAGACCGGCGCGAACACCCCGGTGGACGACGCGTCCACCGGCAACGAGCCCTTCGGCCCGGCCTGTGCCGGCGTCCCCGCCGAGGGAGCGGGCTCGTTCGACGGCATGGCCAAGGACCCGGTCGCCACCGCGGCCTCCAACAACCCGGCGCTGTCCACGCTGGTCGCCGCGGTCAAGCAGGCCGGCCTCGTCGACACCCTCAACAACGCCAAGGACATCACGGTCTTCGCGCCGACCAACGACGCCTTCGCGAAGATCCCCAAGGCCGACCTCGACAAGGTCCTCGCCGACAAGGACACCCTCACCAAGATCCTGACCTACCACGTCGTCGGCCAGAAGCTCACCCCGCAGCAGCTGGAGAACGGCAGCTTCGAGACCCTCCAGAAGGGCATGGTCACCACCATGGGCTCCGGCGAGGCCTACAAGGTCAACGACACCTCCAACGTGGTCTGCGGCAACGTCAAGACCGCCAACGCCAACGTCTACATCGTCGACACCGTCCTGATGCCCAAGTAGCCGCCACCCGATCGGAAACGGCAGCCACCGGTGGCCTTGCCCCTCATGCGACGGGAGGGCAGGGCCACCGGCCGCACCGCACGACCGTCCCCCCGACGGCGTGCCGGGCCCGCCGGGGGAGAGGGAGGGCGCCGGGGCTGCGCTCCCGACGGTCCACGACGCGCCGCGGCCCTGCCAGGGCGGTGCCTACGGGACCCGCCACACGTTGGCGAAGGCCGCGTTCTCGATGGAACGCCGCTGGCGTACCGCCTCCAGTTCCATCACCGCGTCGTTGACGGCGGCGAGCACGGTCGTCACCGCCTCGCCGCCCGGTCCGCCGTCATCGCCGGCGCCTTCACCACCGTCGATGCCGATGGCCGCGGCGAGGGCCCCGAGGACGGGGTCGCCCGCCTGCCAACGACGCTGCGCACGATGCCGGGCGGGCGTGTCGACGAGCTCCATCCGCTCCGCCCCCAGGCCCAGCCGGCCGCGCCGCGCCCGCGCCAGCAGCCCGTCCTCCTCGAACGCCTCCTGATAGGCCGCGGCGAGGTCACGGCCCCTGCGCCACAGCCAGTCCTCGACGTGCTCGTACGGCACCTGCCGGACCAGCACGGCCGCCGCCGCACCCAGCAGCCGGTCGTCCAGGTCCGGCCGAGGACCCGGCACGATCAGATCGCCGTCCAGGGCGACGGCCGCGGCACGCAGCAGGTCGACCAGTTCCGCGCCCGCGAGGGACAACGACAGATCGCCCTGCCCCGGAGAGCCCTCCGGCCGGGGCTCCAGCGCAATGCTGAACAGGTCTTTCGCCGTGGTCATGTACGGCTCCCTCGTCGTCGGCCGCACCGCGTCCCGCCGCGGGGCGTGGTGAGGGCCAAGTATCACTCACACGCCGTCCGCTCCCCTTCCGGCACGGCGTTTGGCCCGCATGGCGGGGTGCGGCACACGGGGCGCGCGGGGCGGGAACCACAAGGTCGGTCCCGCTCACATCTCGTCACACGTCCACCCAGGGCTTAGGGTTCCGCTACCCGGCCGGGTACCCGCGTGGAAACCGATGCCACTCCGCTGGAGGACGACTCTCCGTGCCGCATGCCTCACATGCTTCCGCCACCACCCCCGACGATGGGCCGACCCCGCCCGCCCCCACCGCGTACCGGGAGGTCCAAGGCTGGTTCTCGGCCTACGACCAGGTGCTCTTCGACTGGTTCCTGACGCGCCAGAACAGCGATGAGCGCCAGCAGGGCGACCTGCTGGAGCTCGGTGCCTTCCTGGGCAAGAGCGCGATCTTCCTCGGACGGTACCTGCGGCCCGGCGAGGAGTTCACCGTCTGCGACCTCTTCGACTCGCCCGCGACGGACGACGTCAACGCCGCGGAGAACCGCAGCTCCTACCCCACGCTCACCCGGCGCGGCTTCGAGACGAACTACCTGGCCTTCCACGAAGCGCTGCCGACGCTCATACAGGCCCCCACCTCGGTCGTCGCCGACCGGGTCAAGCCGGCGAGCTGCCGATTCGTGCACGTCGACGCCTCGCACCTCTACGAGCACGTCGCCACCGACATCGCCTCCTCCCGCCGCGTCGCCGCCCCGGATGCCGTGGTGGTCTTCGACGACTACCGCTCCGAGCACTGCCCCGGTGTCGCGGCCGCCGTCTGGACCGCCGTGGTCACCGGCGAACTGAACCCCGTCTGCGTCTCGGCCTCGAAGCTCTACGCGACCTGGGGAGACCCGGCACCCCACCAGGCGGCACTGCTCGCGTGGCTGGAGCAGCGCACCGACCTCTGGCACGGCGTGGACGTGATCGACGGCCGCCCCCTGGTACGCATCGGGGACCAGGGCGTGTCCGCGCCCGAGCCCCCGCAGCCGCTGCACCCCGCGCCGAGGACGCAACCCGCGCGGCCCCCCGCTCCCGCCGCCGCGCGCCGGCCCGGTGCCCGCTGGCGCAGGCTGGCCAAGGACCTGCTCCCGCCCGTGGTCACCCGCGCCGTCGTCGCCCGCAACCGCCGCCGCAGGGGCTGACACCGAGAGGGGCTGACCCACCCCCGCCCCCGGACCGGGTCCGCTCCAGGGGGCGTCGCGAGGACGCAGGCCCGTGCGGCGAATCGCGCCACCACCCATGCTGCCGAGGCCCTCTGACGAGAGCTCAGGGCATGGGACCGGTCGGGCCTGTTCCCGCCACTGCGCGGACCACCTTCTTTCCGGAAAGGAAAGAAGGTGGTACTTTCCTCATAGGAAAGCACTCGGAGGATCGATGACCAGGAACGCCACCCCGATGACCCCCCACGACGCCCAAGCCGCCCTCGACGCCATACACCACCGTCAGGAGCAGACACTCGACGGATACCTGCGCCACGCCCACTCCCGTCCCTACCTGATCGCCGCGGCGCTGGGCCTGTTCGCGGTGTGCTCCTCCTTCGACCTGCAGGGCTCCTGGAGAACCGCCGCGATCGTGGTGGGGAACGGCCTGACCCTGGGAGGGCTTCTCGTATACCAGCGCAGGGCCTCCGTCCGACGCAGGACCACCGGCCCGGAGGCGCTGTTCTACACGGCCGTGGGCGTCCTCCTCCTCGCGCTCTTCTGGACGGCGGCCATCGCGGCCCACTTCGCCGGCCTGCCGGCACGGCACACGCTCGCCGCGGCCGTCACCGCCCTCGCGGCGGTAGCTGCCTCGTACGCGCTGCGCCCGGTCCTCGGGTCCGTCATCCGCAGGAACGGCGCCTGATGGACCCCGACTTCGACGAGTTCCTGCACGTTCCGGCGCGGCTCTCGGTGGTCGCACTGCTGGCTCCGGCCGATCTGGTGGAGTTCGGATTCGTGCGGGACGCGGTCGATACCAGCGACTCGGCTCTGTCCAAGCAGGTGGCCGCGTTGGCGGCCGCCGGGTACGTCGAAGTCCGCAAGACCCGCAACCGCACGGGACGGCAGACCCACCTGTGCCTCACCCCGTACGGGCGCCAGGCCTTCCAGCGGCACGCCGCGGCGCTGGAGCGGATCGTGGCGGCGGCCCGCACACCCCCGAAGTAGTGCCCGCAACGCTGCGGCACCGCCCCGGTGGTGTGGCGCCCAGGGGCGGCAACGGGGTCCCTCGCGCAGGATCCTCACGCACCCGGCGGATACTTGCCGGATGGACGGATCGAAGGCTCCCTGGGTCAACACCACACACGACTGGGCCGCCACCGTGGACGCGGACCATCTCGGCCGGATCCGCCGGGAACCCGCGCAGTTCGCGCCGGGCGGGCCCGAACACCTTGTCCTCGAGATCGTCGCCTACGCCGCCGACGAAGCGGCGAGCCGGGGCGGCGGACGGTGTGTGGTCACCCTCCACGCCGACGGCTCGGTGTCGGTGCAGGACGACGGCCGGGGCACCGACACCCGGGTCGACGCGCACGGCCGCGTGGTCAGGAAACCGGTCATGGCCACGAAGGACCTCCGGTTCTTCGACCTCCCGGAGGCGGAGCGGCTTCCGGACGGACACCCGCGTCGCGGCATGTCCGTCGTCGCGGCGCTCAGCGAGTGGCTGATCCATACCAACCGCCGTCTCCACGGGGCCTGGAGCCAGCGCTACGAGTACGGCGTCCCGGTGACCGGGCTCCAGCCCGTCGAACCCGACGGGACCACGGGCACCTGCGTCCGCTTCCTGCCCGACGAAGCCTTGCCTCCGCACTGGTCGCCGACCGCGGAGGACTTGGCGCGCTGGTCCGGGCAGTGGCCCCGCCTGACCGTCCGCCTCGACGATCAGCGCGACGGCGAGGCCCGGCCGGGTCCGTGACCACGGGTCCGGCGCGGAGGTCCCCGCAGCGCCGGCGGGCCGGCACCGGCCGAGGCGTCCGGGAGCGGCCGCTTCCAGACGCCGGGACGCCTGCCGGGTGCGGACGGGCGGGACCGGCCCGCGGCACCGCCTCGGCCCCGCGTCCGGCGGCCGCGCGCGACAGCCGTTCGGCCGGCCGGCCGGCAGCCCTTTCAGGCTTCCGGCCCGCTCCGCCTGCCCCCGGTGGCCGCGTCGGCGGAGTCCTCGGCGCGGTAGCGCCGCAGGAGTTCCCGCTCGGCGTCCCGGCGCGGGAACATGAAGAAGATCAGCAGCGCGCCGAGGGCGATCGCGGCCAGGCCGACGGTGTACGCCCAGTCGTCGCCGTGGAGGAACGACTGGCGGGCCGCTGCGACGATCTGGTCGGCGTACCGGGGGTACTGCTGGGCGACCTGCTCGGCGGAGGCGAACGACTTCGTCAGCTCGCTTTGGACCTGGTCCGACACCTTCCCGCTCCCGGGGGAGGCGGTGATCGCCGCGCTGAAGGCCGAGGCGTAGCCGGCGGTGAGGAGCAGGCCCATGACGGACTGCATGACGGCTCCGCCGAGGTCCCGTTGCAGGTCGGCGGTGCCTGAGGCCATGCCGGCCCGTCGCACGGGCACCGATCCGGTCAGCGAGTGGGATGCGGGCGTCCCCGCGAAGCCGGAGCCGGTTCCGATGAGCACGTAGGCGAAGCCGATCTGCCAGTAGCTGCTGTCCTCGCCCCAGAACAGCAGCATCCAGGCGAAGGCGAGGAAGAGGAACGCGTAACCGGTCAGCAGGGTCGTGCGGGCGCCGCGTGTCTCGACCAGCTTCGCGGACCGCGGTGCCACGAGCACGATCATCACGACGAGGGGGAGGATGGCGGCGCCGGCTTCGACGGGGTCGTACCCGAGCACGTTCTGCAGGTACTGCTGGCTGATGAACGCCGACCCCATCATGGCCCCGTACACGATGATTCCCGCACACGCGGCGACCCAGAACGTGCGCCGGGCGGCGATGCGCAGGTCATACAGCGGGTTGGGAGCCCGGCGCTGACGCCGGAAGAACACCGCTGCGGCGGCCAGGGCGATCACGGCGAGGCCGCCGGCCAGCGCTCCCTGGCCGGGGACGGCGGCGAAATTGATCGCCAGCACAAGTCCCGCGACCAGGAGGACGGACAGGACGCCGCCGAGGTGGTCCACCGGTTCGGCCGACTCGTTGGCGTGCGCGGGGATGAACAGCAGGGCCATGACCAGCGCGACCGCGGCGAGGGGCAGGGTGACCAGGAACACCGAACCCCAGTAGAAGCGTTCGAGCAGGGCGCCCGCGATCACCGGACCGAGCAGGGAGATCCCGCCGCCCAGAGCCGACCACAGCGCGATCGACTTCGTCCGCCCCGGACCTGCCCACAGGGCGGTGATCAGGGCCAGGGTGGTGGGGAAGGCCATGCCGGCCGACAGCCCGCCGAGGATCCGGGCCGTCACGAGGACCGTGTCGGTCGGCGCGTACGCGGCGAGCAGGCAGGCGGGGACGGACAGGGTGACGCCGAGGAGCAGCAGCAGCTTGCGCCCGTAGTGGTCGCCGACGGCACCCAGATAGAGCACCGATGCGGCCAGGCCGAGGGAATACCCCACGGCGATCAGGTTCAGCGCGCTCTGGGAGGAGTCGAAGGCCTTCCCGATCGCCGGCAGCGCCACGTTGGCCACCGACAGGTTCAAGTTGGCCACCGCGGCAACGATGATCAGGGACGCCAGAACGAGCGACGCCCGCGCCGGGGCCTCATGCGGATCGTCGATGCGGGGCGTGCCGCTTTTCGGCATGGAACCTCCGGGACGGAATCGGGCTTCGCGAGAGTCTTGCCTGATCCGCCCTGCCGCACATCGCCCCATTGGGATGACACGCCCACCGCAGGCGGGGGAACCAGGCGGCCGGGCGCCCGGCCGGGGTACCTTCCCTCCCCCCGTCGGGTGCCCGGCGCGTACGGCACGGTCAGGCCAGGTGGGCGAAGTGGATGGCGTCGGCGGCCGCGGCCCCGGCGGCGACGGCGGGCACGGCTCCCTGTTCCCAGGTCTTCGCGGTGAGGTCCCCGGCGGCGTAGAGGCCGGGGATGCTGGTTTGGCAGCCGTCGTCCACGGTGACGTAGCCGTCGCTCAGGGCGAGGCCCTGCTCCGCGGCCAGGCGTTCGACGAGCGGGACCTGCCGCTGGGGACGGGGCCACAGCAGGGTCTGGCGCTCCAGGAGGGTGCCGTCGGCCAGTTCCACGGCGTGCAGGTCGCCGTCGGTGTGGTGCAGGCGGGTGATCTCGCCCTGGATGAGGTCGCTGCCCTGTTCGCGCAGGCTTCGGCGCAGTTCGGCGGCGCCGGGCAGCGAGGGCGGGGCGATGGCGACGGTGTCGCCGGTCCAGGCGCGGAAGGCGGTGGCGGCCATGGCGAGGTAGCCGGGCTCGTCGGCGACCAGGGCCCAGGTGCGGTCGGCGTTCTCCTCGCCGATGCAGAAGGGGCAGTGGATCACCGTGCGGCCCCAGCAGGCGGCGAAGCCCTCCACGCCGTCGGGATGCAGGTCGGTGACCCCGGTGGCCAGGATCACGTTCCGGGCCCAGGCCGACGTCCCGTCGTCCGCACGCACGGTGAAGCCGTCCCCGGGCGACGGAGTGATCCTGCCGACCGTGGCGTCGAGTCGCTGGGCCAGGCCGTAGCGGTCCAACTCCTCCCAGGCGCGGGCGCGCAGTTCGCCGGGGGTGGCGCCCTCCAGGCCGATCAGGCCGTGCACGCCGCGGGAGGCGGCGTTCCGCGGCGGGGCCGGCGACTCGACGACCAGGGTGCGGTGGCGGTAGCGGGTCAGGGCCAGCGCGGCGGTCAGGCCGGCGGGCCCGCCGCCGATGATCACGGTGTCGTACTGGGCGGTGGGGTTCACGGGATGCCTCCGAAGGGACTCGACGAATCGAATGACCAGTGGTCATACTACTGACCAACGGTCATTCGCTCGATCTGATTCCCCTGGAGGACCTGTGACCCACGCCACCCACCACGCCTGCGGCGGCGACCACCCGCACGGACCCGGTGCCGCCTCGTACCCGGACTTCGCCTGGGACGACCTCTACACCGGCGACGGCAGCGACACCGCCGACCCCGACCCGGCGCTCCTGGCCCCCGCCGACCACCTCCCCCCGGGCAGGGCCCTGGACCTGGGCTGCGGCGCCGGCGGCAACGCCCTCGCCCTCGCCGAACGCGGCTGGCGCGTCACCGCCGTCGACCTCGCACCCCGCGCCATCGCCTCCACCCGCGCCAGCGCCTGCGCCCGCGGCCTGGACGGCCGGATCGAACTCGCCGTCGCCGACAGCGCCTCCTGGCAGCCCGAGAGCGCCTACGGCTTCGCCCTCAGCTCCTACGCGCTGCCGCCCCGCGGCCCCGCCCGCACCGCCACCCTGGCCACCCTGGCCGCCGCACTCGCCCCGGGCGGCGTCCTGGCCGTCGGCGAATGGGACGAGGAAGCCTGCGCCTGGGGAGACCCCGGTGACCTGGCAACCCTCGCCGAGCTGACCGACGCCCTCACCCGCCTCGGCCTGGACATCGTGCGCGCCGAACGGCAACGCGTGCCCAGGCTGCAGCACCCCAGCGAAGACCACGCGGTCATCGTCACCGCCCGCAAACCGCATGACACCCTGGACCTCGCCCACCGACCGATCACCGGTCGGCCAGCCACCTGACGACGAAGGAGGGACCGTGCCCGCGGACGAGTCCGCCCCCGCCCAGCCCACCGGCCGCTTCCAGCCCCCGGACGTCCGCCGCCGCCAGATCCTCGACGCCACCGCCGCCCTGCTCCTGGCCGACGGCTACGAGGCCCTGACGGTCAGCAAGGTCGCCGCCCGCGCCGGGGTCGCCAAGGGCACGGTCTACCTCTACTTCGACTCCAAACAGGAGCTCCTGGCCGCCCTCCAGGCCGAGATGTGGGACCGCATGCTCCAGCAGCCCGCCGCCCTCCTGGAGCAGCCCGGCCTGACCTGGACCGCACGCCTCGACGGCCTCGTCGCCGCCTGGATCGCCGCGGAACAGGACCACCATGAGCTCTACCACCAGCTCTTCCACGAACCCGGCGGTGCGGCGGGGGAGGAACCCATGACCGCCGCCCGCGACTTGCTCGTCACCCTCCTCGCGCAAGGCCACGCGGCAGGCGAGTTCGACGTCCCCGACCCCGAACTCACCGCCGACTTCCTCACCCACGCCTACACCGGACCGTGCCACCACACCAGCACCGGCACCGACATCACCGCGGCCGTCCAGGCTCTCTTCCGCCGCGTCGTCGCCGCCTGCCCGACCCGCTAGCCCCGCCCGCCGCGGGCCCGGGCGGCGCCGTTGTCGACCGTGGGCACGGGCGCGAGGGCCCGACGGGCCCGGCCCGGGCGAAAGCGGCCGCAGGTCTGTTCGGGCGGGGCGGCGGCGCCTACCGCTCGGACGCGGGCGGGCCCTCGGGCGGAGTCCGCCGGGCCTCTCCGCCGCCGGGCCGGCGCTGCCAGGCCGCGTACAGGCCGGCGAGCGCAGAGGCGTACCCGGCAAGGGCCTCGGGGGAGACACGACCGACGAGGATGAGGACGACGCCGGCGGCCAGAACCGCCAGGAACACGGCGAGATCTACGGGAAAGCGGCCACGCGGGGCACGACGGCTCGGCACGATGGTTCTCCTCAGTACATCGAAGGTCGCAGGACGTCACCCTCCGCCGGGCGGGCCGCTGAACGCGGCGCGCGGCGGGGAATGCTTCGAGCGTCACCTCGCAGCAGCGGCTGCGCCAAGGGGAACGATCTTCTTTCCGAAGCTGTCAACCGGGAGAACAGCCATGACGGGTGTTGCCGAGGACGCAACCGGCGGTGAAGGACCCGCAGGCGGAGGAACACGTCCTGCCCGCCGGCCGCTCCACCCGCTCAAGCCGGAGGTCTTCAAGAACCGTCCCCACAAACTGGCGCTCGTCGAGCACCTGCGGTCCCTGATCGGGGCCGCGGACCTGGCCAGCAAGCACGTCGCCCCGGGGGTGGCCCTGAGCGCCTCGGCCCTGTCGAAGAACCTTTCGGGAGACCGGCTTCCCCACCGCTCCACGGTCGAGGCGATCATCCGGCTCTGCGGGGCGAGCGACGAGGTCCGGTCCCTGTCGCTGCGCCTGCACACCGCGGCCCTGGGCGAGGCGCATCCCGCCTTCGCCGAACGCCTGGTGATGGCCGACGCCTACGAGGAGACCGTCCTCCTCCACGACCGGGTCCAGGCCCGGCTTGAGGAAGCCGTCGGCGAGCACCGCCGCCGCCAAGCCGACTACGACGACCTCCTGACCCGGCACGCGACGACGAGCCAGGCCCTCACCGCCGCCCAGGACGAACTCCGCACGCGGCGACAGCACCACCGGCGCGAGACCGCCCGCCTGAACGCCCTCGTCGAAGAGGAGCAAGACGCCCGCCGCCGCGACCACGCCGCCTTCGACGCCCGGCTCGACCAGGCCCGGGCCGAACGCGAGCAGCAGGTCCGGGCCCGGGAAGAAGTGGAAGCGCGCCTCCGCCGGGATCTGCGCGCACACGAGGACAGGATCCAGGCCCTCCGCGGCCTGCTGGCGGAATCGGCCGCCGAGGCGACAGCCCTGCGGCAGGAACGCGACCGCCTCCGCATGGAGTCCGCCCGGCTGCGCGAAGACCTGGTGGGCCTTCAGATGGAACTCGCGGCAGCCGATGCCGGCCGGGACAACCACGCCCAGGACGTCGTGTTCGCCCCGGCGCTGCAGGCCGTCGGCCAGGCCCTCGACCGCCACCCCACCCACCGGGAAGCTCCCGAAGCCGCAGGCCGGCCGCCAGTTGCCGAGGACGCAACCCGGCTCGCCGGCGATATCAGCGACCCGGTGACGCCGTCCGCAGTGGCCCTGCCGAAGCCGGACCCGACGGACAGCACCGGCGGGCTGAAGCGGGCGTTCGCGGGCACCGCCGCACTCGGCCTGCTGCTCCTGCTCATCGGGCTGTTCCTGCACGCCGGTGGCCCGACCTCGCAAACCCGCCCGACAACCGGGGTGGGGTGGTGCCTCGGCGTCGGAGTCTTCCTGCTTGTGATCGGGCTCATCCTCCTGGCGGCGCGCGACGTGAAGAGCGCCTCCGCCGTCGACCCGGACGACTCGTACCACTACACGTGCGGCTTCCCTCCGCTGATGTGAACGGCCCCGGGACGCCGGGCAGTTCAGGGCGCGCAGACGACGCCCCCGGACCAGACGACGCCCCCGGGCGAAGCGCCGCGTCGCCGCGGCGGCGGGGAGCGGTCAGGACGGCAGGCACCCGGTGCCCCTCCCAGGGCCGAGGAGCCGTGGACACCATGGCGGCGCCCACGACCGCGGACTCGGTCCACGAAGACGGATGCCCCGGCGGCACGCCGCCGGGGCGAAAAAAGGGGTGCGCCGGCGGCGCGAGGTGCTACTTCGCGGCGTCCAGTGCGGCGAGCGCCTGGGCCCAGCGGGCGAACTTCAGGTCAGCCAGGTCGGCGACCGTCTTGATCCCGAACGCCTCCTTCAGCAGATCTCCCTGCCGCTCGCTCACGCCCTTGAGCGCGTCCACCGGGGCCGCCAGCACCTCCGCCACGCTCTTGTCCGCCCACGCCTTGTCCAGCACCTTGTCGAGATCGATCGACGCCATGAAAGGGTCCCTCCCTGAAGAACAAACAGCCAACACGTCCATCCGCCACCAGCCGTCTCCCCACCCACCGCCGCCGACATGCGGGCATGCCGGCGGAGCAGTGCGCGAAGATCACCAATAGCGGAATCTACACACATGTAGAAGCATATGAGTAGCCGGGCCGCCGCGAAGCGTTGTCACCGAAAAGGCGGCGGCTTCCCCCGAACCGCTCCGCCGGCCCGCCCCGACCGGTACGGGCAGTGGCGTCGCGGCGGTGAGGCAGCGCTCGGCGCGCCTCGTACGACCTGAGTGGTGAAGAGGTCCTGTCGGCTCGTCAGGAGTGCGCCGACCGGCAAAGCAGCCGCACGTACAGCAGCCGGCGGACCCACCGGAGGGGAGGAGGGGCGTGACGCAACGGATCTCACCCGAGTACGTCGACGAAGCGGCCGCGTTCTTCGAACGGGAGCAGGCATCGCTGGTGAGGTAAGCAATCCTGCTGAACGAGGAAGCCGCCGTCGCCGAACGTGTTGTGGATGACCGGGCAGCGCGCCGGGGAACGCGCCTGGCGGCACGGGTGCTGCCTGAACGGGGCGGGCTTGAGGGTTCGGGTGGTGGGGCAACAGGGGAGCGGAGGGGAGCAGGTGGGGCGGCCGCCTGGGGCGGCCGCCAGTGATCGTGGTGCGCTGCAACGCACGCTGATCGGTTCCCCTGGGGTGTCGAGTGGCGGCGGCTGGGGTGGCCGCACGGGCGGCCGCTGGGTGCGGCCTCCGATTGCCGTGGCTCTGCTGCCTGCTCCGCAAGAGAGGCGGGAAGAGCTTAGGAAGCAGGGTGCCCGTCCGGCCGCGGGGCGAACCCTGCACGGTGGTGGACGGGTACGGACATCCGGGCGTACGGACGTCCCTCAAGGAGGGCGGGGCGGGGGAGCGGCCTGCGGAAATCCGCTCTGCGGGTGGTGCAGGGGAGACCGGACGGAATGCAACGTTCCTGATGAAAGGTCTCTAAAAGCGTCGCGAACGGGGCACATTCCTTTTCCGGTCTCCGTGCCACGGGGTCCTGCAAGATCCCAGGCGCTGTTCCTGGCGGGGGCCGGATGTCGAGTGGCGACAGCCGTGAGCAAAGCAGGCAGTGAAGGAGCTTTCCCGTGGACATGAACCTAGCGGGTACGGGCCGGGCCGTATGCGGGGTCTGGGCGTGGGGCGGCCGCACCGTGGCCGCGTTCCCGTCGCGGATCGTGGTCGTGGTCGTGGTGGTGTGTGCGGCCGTGATGGTCGCATGCGGAGTGCCGGCCGAGCCGGTGGCGGCGCTGCTGACGGCCTCGGGTGTGCTCGCGGCGCACCGTCCGCCCACCCGCGGGGCCGTCGCGGCTCCCGCGTCCCCGGTGCTGCGCCGGGTCGTCCGGCGCCGCGCCTGATACCCGCGGTACGCACCTGATGTGCCGTACCGGCCCGGCCGCGGCGCACGCCGCGGCCGCGCTGGCGCAGTGGCTCGCCGCCCTGCGCCGGCGTTCGCGCCTCACCCACCGTCAGATGTCCGGCCTGCTCGCCGAACACGGCCGGTCCGTCACCCACACCACGCTCTGGCGCGCCGAGCAGGGCGTCGGCCTGCCGCGCTGGGCGACGGTGGAGGCCTTCGTGACCGTGTGCCGCGGGGACGTCCGCCGTGCGGCCAGGCTGTGGCGGTCCGCCGCTCACGGCCGCTGCTGCCCGGCCTGTCACTCCCCGCACCGGCGGCCCGCACGACGACCCCTGCCCCTGGTCACCGAACCCGCCCACCTCCTGCAGGCCATGCGTGCCGTCAGGACCACCGCGGGAGAGCCGACGCTGCGGGCGATGGCCTCCCGCCATGCTGTCGCGGGCACCCCGGTCAGCTACCTGCCGCGCAGCACCCTGCACGACATCCTGTCGGGCCGCCGCGTCCCCACCCTCGACCAACTGCGCCTGTTCCTCAAGGCCTGCGACACGCCCCCGGCCGACTTCCCTGCCTGGGAAGCCGCCTGGCACCGCGCCGCGGCCCCTGCTGCGGTTCCCTGGTGAACCGCGGTCCGGGTGCGGCGATGGCGGAGGCGCCGCTGCCCCGGCCTTGCGGCGGCGGCCCGCGGCCCGTGGGCGAACAGCACCGCACCGTCCGCACCACCCCACCCGCCGACCCCGATGCCGGATCACCGTGGTGGGGCAGTGCGCCGTTGCCCGTCGCCGAGCGCGGGCTCTCGGGCCGGTCCCCGACGCCACGACGCCGGCCGACGGCCACCCCGGACGAAGCGGCGGCCCGGATCGAGACACTGCCCGGGGGCCGGTGGCCCAAGCGCCGGCCCTGGGCGTCAGGTGTGCAGGCGGCTGTCGGACCCGTCCCCGCCCTGGGCGCCGGAATCGTCGAACCAGTAGTCCCCGGCCGTCAGATAACGACAGCAGCGGCTGCTCGCGGTAGGCGGCTCGGCGGTGACAGCCCCCTTCCCGTCCCCGGCCGGGGTGCTGGCGGGAAGGACGGAAGTGACTGCGGTGCGGTCCGTGCGCAGGGTGCGCTCCAGCATGTGAATCCTGCTCCTGACGGTGCGGGGACGGGGAGTGCGCTCATCCTCGGCACCCCGGCCTCGTGACGCATCCGCACCGGCCACCACTCACCCTTCCGCTACGATACGTATCCAAAATGATGCGAAATGTGACTCTTGGTGTCAGTGTGGCAGAGGAAGTACCACCCCACGCACCAAGGAGTCGCCGTCATGGGCGGTATGCAGGACAAGCGCCAGGAACCGGGCAAGGGTCGCGAGGAACAGCAGCACCCCCACCGCCCGCAGCGGCCCGGTCAGGACCCGGTCCACCCCGAGCCCGGCACCCCCTCGCACGGCGGCCGGCGCCCCGACGAGGGGGAGCGGCGCCGCAACGAGTACGACGACCTGCGCGAGGACTTCTGACCCCAGCGCGACCCCACGCACGCAGAGCCCGGCCAGGCGCCCGTAGTCACCCCGGCCGGGCTCTGTCCGTGCCACCCCCCGGCCATGCCGCGCCGTTGGAGGAGTGGGGACGCACACCGCTCCGCAGGCTCCATCCGTTCCCCCAAGCCTGCCCGGGGCTGCCTGCCCCGCGCCCACGGCTGCCTGGCCGCTGCCCTCGATCCGCCGCTGCCCGGTGGGGTGCGCGCGCAGACCACCCGTGAATGCTGGAGCAGGCTCTACGCCCTGCCCGGCCGGGGCGTCGGGCTGCTGGACGGATCCCGCCGCCCCGGCCTCGGGCCGAACACCGCCGAGCGCTACGCCCGCATGCGGGATCAGGCGGCGGGCTGGGGCTGGCGCAGTTCGGCCTGGCCGAAGAGGAGGGCGTAGCCGCCCGGAAGGCGGCGGAGGATGCGGGCGAGGAGGTCGGGTCCGGCGAGGCGGGCGACGACGGCGAGTACGGCTCCTGTGTCCCAGCGGGCTGCGGCGGGGGTGGTGTCGGCGCGGGTGGCGATGTCTTTGACGAAGCCCCAGCCGGTGAGGTGTCCGGTGTCGGGGATCTGGGCGGTCAGGGCGAGGGCGGCTTCGACGGGCAGGCGCTGGGCGAGGTCGGCGCGTTCGTCTCCGACGAGTTGCCGGCCGAGGGCGGCGAGGACGGTGCGGACGGCTTCCTCGGCGCGTTCACGGGTGGGGTAGGCGCCTTCGTAGCGCACGCGTTCCAGCATCTGCTCGAACGTCATGGCGGGCCGGGCCGGGTTCGCTCGAGGCTGGTCGTACATGGTGCTGCGGGTGCCTTTCTCGTCGATGGCGGCGGGTGTCAGGTGGGCCGGGGGCGGCCGAAGAGGAGGTCGTAGCCCGGCGGCAGCTGGAGCAGGACCTCGTGGGTGAGGGCGTCGCCGGCCGCCGCGGCCACGGTGGACAGGACCGCTCCGATGTCCCACAGGGCCGTCCGCTCGGTCGCGCCCTCGATCCAGGCCGCTGTCGCGCGGACGAAGCGTTCGGCGGAGAGTGGCTCCGCGGCCTGTAGGGGGTTGAGGAGGATGAGGGCGTAGCTCTCGGGGAGGCGGGCGGCGAGGTCGGCCCGCACGGTGCCGACCAGGTGTGCGCCCAGCAGGGCCAGGACGACGCGGGCCGCGCGTTCGGCTTCGTCCCGGGTCCGGTACTTGCCGCGTTCTTGGACGTGGTCCAGGAACGCTTCCCGGCGCATCGGCATCTCACGTCACCTCCATGAAAGGGGGCGAAGGGGAAGAGGCGTGGAGGACGGGGTGCCGGAGGGGGATCGGGTTCCCCGTCCTCCGCCGCCGGTGCCGGCCCGGTCAGCCGGAGATCTGCTTGCGGCCGGACGCGCCGCCGATGGTGACCTTCCGCGGCTTGGCGCGCTCGGCGATCGGGATCCGCAGGGTCAGCACCCCCGCGTCGTAGTCGGCCTCGATGTGCTCGGTGTCGAGGGTGTCGGCCAGCATGACCTGGCGGGAGAAGACACCGAGGGGCCGCTCGGAGAGCTCCATCTGCACACCGTCGGACTTCCCCGCGGGTCGACGCTCGGCCTTCACCGTGAGCATGTTCCGCTCGACGTCGATATCGATCGCCTCGGTGCTCACTCCGGGGAGGTCGAAGGCGATCACGTACGTGTCGCCCTGCCGGTAGGCGTCCATGGGCATCACCGACGGCTTCGACCAGGTCCCGGACGTACCCGAGAGCTGCTGGACGATGCGGTCCATCTCGCGGAACGGGTCGGTGCGCATCAACATCGCGAAACACCTCCAGTTGGTTCAGGCAGGAACTGCCAATGCGCTTCAACGTGCCACCGTTGTAACATGTCATCGAAACGATGACAAGTGCGATGTCGCCGGATGGACGACAGAATGTTGGAGGTGCCGTGAACGAGACCGCTCCCCCCACCCCACCGGTACGCGCCCGAGAGGCCGTCACCGCGCTGGAGACCATCCGCCGGGCGGTCCAGGACGCGCAGGAGCCTCCCCCTGGCGCACCGGCGACCGGGCCTGCCGGCCAGCAGGCCCTGGCCGCTCTGCTGATGCTCCGCGAGGTCCGCGAGCAGCTCGCCGGCTGGGAGAGCGTCCTGATCGAGACGGCCCGCGGCGAGGGCGCCAGCTGGGCCGAGCTCGCCGGACCCCTCGGGGTCGCCAGCCGCCAGGCCGCCGAACGCCGCTACCTGCGGCTGCGCCCCGGCGCGGCGGGAAGCACGGGCGAACAGCGGGTCCAGGCGACCCGCGACGCGCGGGCCGCCGACCGCACCGTCACCGCCTGGGCCCGCGACAACGCGGCCGACCTGCGGCGCCTCGCAGGACAGGTGACCTCCCTCACCGGCCTTCCCGCCGACGCCGCAGGAGCGCTCGGCGAACTCAACCTGGCGCTCTCCGACAACGACGCCGCCCGCCTGGTCGGCCCCCTGTCCGGCACCCGGCCCCACCTCGGACCCGACGACGGCGAACTCGCCGACCGCATCGACGCCATGACCCGCCACACCGACCGGCTCCGCCAGGACAGCAACGACCAGCGCAACGCCTGAGCCGCCCCACGGGACGGACGCGAACCCCACGTCCGTACCACCGCAGCCGGCCACGATGCCGCGCGGCCGGTCCTTCTCCGCCTCGTCGACCGCGAGGCCCCGGCCGAGCCTGGTCGGGTTCGCCGACCAGAGACTCCGCGGTCGCCAGGAGGGTGTGCCCTCGGGGCGGTCCGGTACCGCGCCACGGAGAGTCCGTTGTATCGGGAGGCTGATGTGGCGTGCGGACCGCGCGAGTACGCCGAGGACGAGCTGCGGCCCTCCGCCAGGTCGGCCGCGGACGTGGTGATGCCAGGGGTCACGCGCAGCACCCGCCGCAGCCCTGCCGGGTCCCGGCCCGCCCGTTCGGTCGCCTCGGCGGCCACGCCCAGCACGAGCAGCGGGTCGAGAGAGGGGCGCACAGCTGCCGGTGATGCCGACGCAGCGCCTCGGCCAACTCGTCACGTTCCTCCGACAGGGCCTGCGCCTGCCACCGCTCGATGAGCGCCTGAACCTCGCGGATCCCTGCGGAGAGCTCCCGGTGCTGCGCCTCCATGGCCGGCACTTGCTCGGCATCGAGGTCCAGATGGGGCAGCAGGACCGGCCGGAGCATCGCGTCCTCCCCGGTGTGGTGGGCGCGCAGGCCGATCGAACAGAGACGTCAGTGCTCGACGAGGATCCGGGCACGGGCGGTGTCCGCGGGCCGAACGTCCTGGACGAGCTCGGCCAGCAGCCGCGACTCGCGACGGAACACCTGGTGGATCATCGCCATCTCGCGGGTGTAGGGGTGAACGGCGCAATCCGAAGCATGGTTCGTGGCCATGACCCCCACTCTTCGAAACCCGATTGCCGCGCACTTGCACCCGACGTGCCGTACCCGGGCCCGTACGAACGCAGCCTCGCGGCCCGGCCGCCCGCTGACCGGGCACCGGCTGGAGTGCCCCCAGGAATTGACTGGCAGGTGCATGACGGGAAAGTGGGGCGCGGGACTACCTTCTTAGGGCTCCTGAGAGGCGGCTGTCCGAACTCGCGCGTCACAGGCGGGCGGTGGCGACGCCTCCCACACCCCGGCTCCGCCGAGGGGCCGGGTCCCCCCACCTGAAGGAAGACGACCATGTCTCTGGGCACCTGGCTGAAGGTCGGCACCTCCGCCGCCGCACTGGTCCTCACGGCGGCACCCGCCGCGACTGCGGCACCCACGCCGATACCGGACGCCACCACAGCGGTAGTGACACTCCGTTACGACGACAGTCGGGCCGGCGGCTGGGAAGCGGCCATCGCGGCCGGAGTCGCTTCCTGGAACGCGAACGTCACCAACGTACGGCTGGTGGAGGCCGCGCCCGGAACCCGGGCCGAGATCGTCATCGTGGCCACCACCGGCTGGCCGCAAGCCACCCTCGGCCCGGTCCGCCCGGGGCGACAGGTCCGAGTCGAGCTCGGTGCGCAGGCCGTGAGCCAGGGATACGACAAGACGCGCATCGCCGCGCACGAGCTGGGCCACAGCCTGGGCCTCCCGGACACCAAGCCGGGGCCGTGCTCCCAACTGATGTCCGGGTCCAGCGCCGGGACGGCCTGCACCAACGCCGTGCCCAACGCGACGGAGCGGTCCCGCGTGCAGAACGCCTACGCCAACAGGCTCGCAGCACCCGTTCCGACCGACGGCCGGGTACTCATCGACGCCCCCTGACCGGCGAGCCGGAAGCAGGCGACGGCGCCGCCGCGGGCCGTTCGCACCCCCGCCCAACTCGGCAGCTCCGTACCCGGGTGGACCGCACCCGAAGACGCAGTCCGGTGCCCCGCCGCTCGCGGGGCACCGGTAAGCCGGCCCCGGTCGCCGCCGCACCCCGGGGCTTTGGCTTCCCTGCCTACGCAGCCGGACCGGTGGGGGTTCCGTCCCGCTCCGGGAGCAACTCGGGCATCCCCTCCACCGGCACCACGACGCCGACCACCTCACCGGCCTCGCAACGGCCGACCCACACCGGGTAGGTACCGTCCCCGGCCGTCGCGAAGGCCATGAGCTCGCCGCCGGAAGCCTCGTCCCGGGTGCGCTGCATGAACATGGAACCGTCGTCGATGTCCTCGCACCCGTCCAGGTCCTGCTCCCCCTCGAACAACCCCTGCTGGAAGAGCGCGATGAGCGGCTCCCAGGCGCCGGCGTCAGCGAAGCAGCCAGTGGCGCTGTCGGTGGCGAAGCCGACTATCCGCTGCTCGATGAACAGCCGGGGATCGTCATCCGGACCGAGGGCCATCTCCCAGGTCGCGGCGGGGGTCTCGCTGACGAGCAGGCGGACGGCCGTGGGTTCCGTGCTCGTGACCTCGGCGTCCCGCCACTCGCAGTGGTAGCTGAAGCGGGCCCGCGCCTCGTCGAGTACGTACTCCCCGGGCCGGACAGGGACCGTGATGCGCGGCCCGTCGCCGTGACCGGTGCCCGGGTCGGAGACGGCCAGCAGCCCGCCGGGTACGCGCAGGGTGCCGACCCGGCGCGGCTCCACGACGGTCATCTCGGGGTGGTACCCGTCGGTCACACGCGCCCCGGGCCGGAACAACTCGTTGGAGCCTCCGTCACGGGCAGGCATTCGGCGAGCAGGTTGACGACGTCGCGCCAGGCTCGCTGTGCGTGCTGTGGGTGGTAGCCGACGCCGGGGACCGTGGGGTGGTCGACCGGCGGGTGGTGGAAGGCGTGCAGAGCGCCGCCGTAGACGGTCAGGCGCCAGTCGACGCCCGCGGCCTGCATCTCGGTGGTGAACGCGTTCCATTGCGCGGGCGGCATGATCGGGTCTTCCGAGCCGACCCCGGCCCACACCGGGCAGCGAATGCGCGCCGCCTCGCCCGGCCGGCCCGTGGTCAGTGCGTTGACCGTCCCGATCCCGCACAGGTGTGCGCCGCCGCGCCCGAGTTCCAGCCCGACGGCGCCCCCGGTGCCGTAGCCGACGACGGCGATCCGGTCGGGGTCGGTGCGCGGTTCGGTGCGCAGCACGTCGAGGGCAGCCTGACCGATGCCCCGCATCCGGTCGGGATCGGCGAGCAACGGTAGGCAACGGGCCAGCATCTCCTCGGGGTCGCCCCAATAGCGCCCGCCGTGAAGATCGAAGGCCAGCGCCATGTACCCCAGCTCGGCGAGAGCATCGGCCCGGCGGCGCTCGACGTCGCTGAGCCCCATGCCCTCTGGTCCGATCAGTACCGCGGGCCGGCGGTCGACACCGGCCGGAAGAGCGAGGTGCCCGATCATCGTCACACCGTCCGCCGGGTACTCGACCGTGCGCGTGGTAATCGTCGCCATGAGACCGGACTGTAGTGATCATCGAGCCCGGACCGGCTGCTGTTCTGCCGCTGGCAGAACAGCGCGCGTGCCCCTCTGGAAAACGGGAGTTGCCGGGCTGTCGTTGCATATTCCCGCAGACCAGCCCCACCGACGATGCCCCGTCCTCTGCCCGCCCCCGTACGCCGACGCCGGCCACGCCCGGCCTCCTGCAGCACCACGCTCCGACGTCTGCTCCCAAGGCCCTGCGCACAGCGCTCGGCTGCGTAGATCAGCCCCTCAGCGGGCTGTTCGTCGAGAGACTGCAGAAGGCCCAGGAGAGCGGGCACGGGGAGAAACCGCGGGGCTCACCTCGCACAAGGTCGCCCCCTTCGAAGGAGCGGAACGTGCCTGTCAGCTGCTGGCTGCGTTGCGCAGGGCGACGGTGGTGCGGGCCGCGGCGGCGAGGTCGGTTTCGTGGACGTGGCGTACGCCGACGAGGTTGGCGGCGTCGCTCCATGCACAGAGGGTTTGGTCGCCGTCAGGGCCGGTGACGTGGCCGCAGGCGAGGCCGCCGCCGTGCGTGCCGGGGTCGAAGCGGGTCACGTCGCGGGCCTTGGCGCCGGCGAAGAGGTTGCGGAACTCCTGGGAGATGGACTGGGTGGCCTTGGAATCGGCGACCTTGGGGTCCCAGTCGGCGCTGTTGACCATGACGAAGAGGTCATAGGCCCCGTCGGCGTCTTGGTCGTAGAAGCCGGTCCGGATGCTGTGCGGCAGTTTCCGGCCGGCCAGTACCTCGTCCTCGGCGCGTGTGGCGTCCTCGCCCTTCAGCAGGCGGAAGCGGTCGAAGAGCTCCGGGAGGACGATGACGGGGTACTCCTCGGTCCCGTCCGCGGCGACCGTCTCGACGGCGCGGGGTTCTGGGTCGTACTCGGTGAACGCCTTCACGCTTGCGACGGCGGCGATGAACACGCTCACGCCCGCGATGAACCAGGTCCGCTTCTTCTTCGCCCGCGCCGCTTGGGCCGGATCGCTGCCGGGCGGAGTGGACTGCTTGCGCCAGGCGCGGGTCAGCCGCCACAGCACGCCGATGCCTATGGCGGCGGGGAGCAGGTAGCCGACGACCTCGCCGAAGGCCCAGGACCGCGAGGTGGGGTCAAGGGAAGAAGCAACGATCACGTCCGGGATCGTACATGCGACCGAGAACCTGCTGAACTGCAATGACGCCACGGCTCAGGCTCCATTCCGGCCCGTGCCGGAACAGGCCCCGGTCCCCATTCATGGGACGCAGTACGGCCGGGCCGCAAGCGCCTCCCGACGGCTGACGCCCCTTGGCGGCCACCGGCGCCAGACACGCACAGGTGTTGCGCCGGGCCTCCGCGAGGGCGACCGTTCACCCCCTGTTCGGCGTTGTGAGGACGACACCGTATGAAGGGACGAAGCCCGTGGACATGCTTCCCGGCCACCCACTTCCGGCACCGCTACGCCTACGGGGGCAGCTTCTGCTCCTGCGGCGGCCGGTACGCCGGGGACGACGCAGGCCGCCGCCTGGAGTCGCCTCCCACGCCCTTCAACCTCCTCCTCCTCGCACCCCATCGGGTACTGCACGAGGAGCCGCAGCACGGCCGGGTGCGCCGCCCCGCACCGGCCGGATGGCCCGGCCCGTGCGCACGCCGAGTCCGACCTGAGGCCCGGCGCAGGGCGCGCCGGGGCGGAGGTCAGCCGTTGCTGTCCGGGTTGTAGACGTCCTGGTCGGCCGGGACGTCCACCTGTACGGGCTGGTTGATGCCGGTGAAGGTGAGATCGAGCGGGTTCGGTCCGCTGGTGGTCATCTTGAGGAGAAACGGTTCACCTTTGGTGGCCACGAGGAAGACCCCTTCGGGCGTGTTGACCGTGACCGCCTCCTGGCCGTCGATTGAGGTCAGTCCGCCCTTCTCCGCGCCCTGGATGCCGTAGATCTCCTTGAGCAGGCCGTCGCGGTCGCACAGACTGGTCAGTCCCTTGATGGCGGGGTCCGTGGCCTCCGTGCGTATCCAGCGGCCCGTCATGTCCTTGCGGGTCAGGCTCGCCTGCTCCTCGGGCATGTCCTTGGTCAGGGCGAGGATGTGGGCCTCGTCGCCCCGGAGGAAGGTGTGATCCCGGGTGCGGACCACGTCGATGGTGCCGCCGACCCGGGCATCGACGGTGCCCTTGCACTCGCCGGTCTCGCTGACCGACAGGTTCACCTGCCCCTGGCCGGACGCTTTCCCGCTCATGGTGAACGTGGACGCGCCGCGCAGCGCGGTCACGGAGTCGTTCAGCACGCGGGAGCCCGGCTGACCGGGGAACGCTTCGGACGACAGGCAGCCGGTGAGCCCGAGGGCCCCGGCACCGGTCAGGGCGACGGCGGCGAGCAGGCGGTGAGCGGTGTGCACGGAGACTCTCTTCAGCGAGGACGGAGCGGATGGCGGGAAAGAGCGTACGAGGCGTCAGGACAGCGCCCCGCGCTCGGGGTCGGACTGCCGGCGCGCGGCTGCACCGGCCGCCACACGACCGTGCCGGACTGCGCGCTGCGCCCGGCCCGGCGGCCGCAACCTGCCGGCGGGGGAGCGCGCCGGAATCGAACCGGCGTCCTCCCTCTGAGCAAGAGGGCACGTCGACCTCTGCGCTACAGCTACCCCGCCGCGGTACGCGCACCCTATGCGCTTCGACCAGGACCCGCGTAGCGGGTTTCGAGCCCGCCGCTCGCAGCCGCCCGGCGCAAGGTGGTGGCCCGCATCCAAGAGGTGAGGATGACGAACCGGACCGGGTGGAACACACCGGGTGGTGGAGACGGGTCACCCGCGTCCTACTCGCTCACGAACAGGTCCAGCGGTACGTCCTGCCCACGACCGAGGGCAAGCGCAACGCCCCGAGACGGCCGGCCGTCGCCCGACGCTCAGGCTTCGACACCGACCGCCCCGTGCAGTGGGAAGGCGAAGTCCTCGAACCCGACGAACTCCAGCGCCGGGTCCTCGCCGCCGTCGACCCGTACCTCGATCCTGAGGTCCTTCGTTGGGCTCCTCCCCAGCGTCCCCGGGTGCACGTGGCCGGGGTCATACCTGGCCCTGAGCCCGGTGCCGCTTCGTGTACGACCAGGTCACGGCCGTCATCAACGCCGGGATGGCGAACAGCGGGGCGAAGGCGAAGCCCCAGACGGTCTGTGCCGTACCACTTGACATGTACGTCTGGCTCTCGACGACGAAGGCAGCCACGAGTTGCCCCAGTGCCACCAGGACCAAGACGGCCGAGGCGGTCCAGGCCAGCGCGGCGAGAGTCCGGGGGCGCAGCGGTCGCCACCGGTCGCTCACAAGGAGCAGCGGGAACAGGGCGGCCACCTCGGCCATGACGGAGAGCCCGACGACGTAGGCGATGCCCCATCCCGGGATGTCGAAGACGTCGCGCAGGACCTCGTCGCTGTAGCCGACGTAGACACCGGATGCCATGGCGATGCGCCAGAGACCGGACGGGACGGCGCAGAGGGCGATGGCGTGGGCGGCGCGGCGGGCCCAGACGGGCGCGGGGGCGGTAGAGGTGGCGGGGAGCGGAGCGGGCGCTGTCGTCATGAACCCCATGCTGGCCGCGGACGTGGCAGCCGCGCATCGTCCACTACGGCGGGTCGTCTCCACCGTGCGGCGGAGGGCGCACCCTGCTCAGGTCGTAGCTCAGCAGGGTGCGCCTTCCGCCAGAACCGGCGATCAGCCGGACCGTAGAGCCTCACTCGCTGTCATGGGCGCGACCGGGGAGGTGCCGCTGATCGTCCGGTTCCGGTCGGGGTCGGGTGGCCTGCGCCTGACGCTGGACCACCCCCGCCGGCCTGCGGGCGTACCGGCGCCGTGGCGGAAGCCGTGCGCTCGGGTGACAGGTGACGGGTGATGGGTGTGGGCGTGGTCGGCGAGCTGGAGGTGGGCGTGGGGTTCGTCTGTCGGAGAGGGCCCACATGATCTACAGTCACTTTCTGTAGCATTCTAGTCACTGTGGGTTGTGTGTGTTTCTCCGCGGTGGCGGCCTGCAGGACGGGTTCGACCAAGAAGAGGAGGCGTAGTGGGCAGCAGGAACGCGACGGGACCGTCTGACCTTCGTGCCGAGGTCAGGTACCGCGACGACGGCAAGTACACGATGTACGGGATCAGCCTGCGCTGGCAGATCGGTCAGAACAGCCCCGACCATGGGACGTGGCCGCCTCCGGCGGACTGGGACGAGGGCAACGCGCCCTACCCGCGCGTGTACGAGGTGTGGCTGAACGACGAGCTGCGCCAGACGGTCTTCCTGCACTGGTCGGCGTGGAACTGGATGCAGTCCAACTCCCACTGGGTGGACCTGGGCGACGAGGAGCCGGAAGGGGCCTTCCAGGTGAAGATCCGCGCCAAGGTGGGCGATCAGTACACGCCGTTCACCAACGAGGTCACCATCGGCTCGCAGCAGAGCTTCATCCCCAAGTGGGTGGTGCGTCAGCCGCGCCACAGGGCCCCCCTCGCTGCCGGAACCGCCAACGCGGATCCGCGGCACGGCACGGCCAACCACCCGGGCAGCCGGGCCGGCGCCGCGATCAGGGACAAGGACTCCTCACCGATCTGCGTCGAGGCACGCCGTCTCAACACCAGCACCGACTGGCAGGAAGTACTGCCGGGGGCCGACAGGATGCTCGCCGACTACCCGTGGAACAACGCCCAGAAGTACCTGGAGTACCGCAAGTTCTTCGAGGACGGCGCGCTCGCGTCCACGGGGAACCCGGCCTTCCGCGGCCTGGACCTGGCACCGGACGGCACGCTCGGGGACTGGCCCCTGACGGAACTGGACACCTCGGCACCCACCCAGACCTTCACCTACGACTACATGGCCTACCACTGGGGCGAGACCTGGTCCCACCGGTGGTTCATCACCCGCCCCGACTGGGTCCCGGCCGACGGCCTCAGCTGGCATGACCTGGAGCCGACCCCGTTCCTGGTCGAGGTACACGGTTCGCCGAACGAGGAGGACTCCACCAGCTGGGAGTTCGCGTCCCTCCCGCGCCGGACCGGGCGGGCGGCGATCGTGGGTATCTGGGGCGGCCACGGAGGCCCCGATACGCCGCACGGTGAGAACGGCGGCAAGACGGGCGAGTTCTTCCTGTCTACCTGCGACGTGATGCTGCGCTAGCGGTCACCACGCACCCCGATCGGGCCCCGCACTGTCCTGCGGGGCCCGCTCGTCGGGGTGGCGGAGGACCGGCTGACGAGACCGCGCACGGTCCCGGATCTGGCGGCCGCCACCCCACCAGGGGCACCAGGGCGGAGCTCCCGGGCACACGGCCTCAGGGCAAGCCCGCGAGTCCTTCGCGGCGGGCGACTACCGCTGGGTGGCGGAGGCGGTCGACCACGTGCTCTTCGCCGACCCGTCCAACGCGGACGCCCGCACCCTGCAGGCCGCCGCCCTCGAACAGCTCGGCTACGGCAGCGAGAACGGCACCTGGCGCAACGCCTACCTGATGGGCGCGCTCGAACTGCGCGACGGCGGCGTCGGCACCCCGACCGCCACCACCTCCTCGGACGTGCTCGCCGCCCTCACCCTCGATCAGCTCTTCGACTCGCTCGCCATCCGGATCGACGGCCCGAACAGCTGGGACGCCTCCCTCGCCATCCGCTGGAACATCAACGGCCACGACGAGCCCACCACCCTGCGCCTGCACAACGGTGTGCTCACGCACATCGCAGGTGAGGGCCCTGCGGTCGCCGCACCCGGCGTGACGATCACCCTGGACGAGGCCGACCTGCGCGCGGTCCTGCTCGGTACCGCCGACCTGGAGAAGCTCGCCGCCGACGGGAGGGCCGAGACCTCCGGCGACCCGAAGGTGATCGCCGAACTCCTCGGCCACCTCACCGACCCCGACCCCGACTTCGCCATGGTCACCCCCTGACGCCCGGTCACCGACGCAGGGGCGGGGCGCCGGACCAGGGGCCTCGCCCCCGGCCCGGGGATACCCCTGTGTCAGAAAGCGGCCGTGAAGGTACTGCCGCGACTACTTCGACGTCCCCTGCCGACCCCCGCCACCCCGTCCTGCCCCGGCAGAGCCACACGGTCCCGAAGCACGATAGTCGTCATCTGGGCAGGCTTGTTGTCACCAGCGGGACTGCGGGTCTGTCGTCGATTGTTCCGGCGGAACTGCTCGGCGTACGCATCGAGCAGTGGTTTGAGGGCCGATCTCAACTGCTGGGGCCGCACTCGCTCTGCCCACCGTCACCGCCCACGGCGTTCGCGGGCAGCGGGCCCGCTTCGGCACCGCCCGCCGGCCGGTCGTCACGGCAGGGCGAGGACGTCGTCGATCGCGGACCGGATCTCTTCGTCCTGCATGAAAGCCCGATAGTCTCGGTACATCGACAGCCGCCGGTCGGATCCCTGCACCGTACGCAGGATTGTCCGCGCCGCCGGAGAGACCGTGCCGATCCTGGCGAGGGCGCGCAGCGCCGCGAAGAAGGAGCCGTAGGCGTCGCCACCCTCGGCGACGGGAAGGAGATACTCCTCCACGACCGATCCACTCGGCTCCGGCTCACCAGTGATCGACCACAGCGCGACCGCCGCCTGCAGCCGCAGCCAGCGGTCACCGTGCTCCATGACATGCCGCACCCGGTCGGCGTGGCTCGCGGCCGCCGGTCCGAAATCGCCGAGGAGGGCGATCGAACCGTAGCACCGCCCCTCCTCGGTCAGCACCGCCTCACCGATGAGCCGCAGCGCCGCGTCGCGGTCGCCGCCCAGGCGCCAGACTGCCCACGCCACCTTGTGATGATTGCCGGGAAAGTCGAGGACCGTGCAGCGGCGCACGGCGGGCTCGGCTGACTTCGCAGCCGTTCCCATCGCCACCAACGCATCGACTGCGTGCAGTGAGTACCGGGCGTCGTCCAGCAGGGCCACCACTTCCGGCAGCGCAGGCGACGCGGTCGGCCCCCACGCATAGAGGATTTCCAGGAAGCTGCAGGTCAGCGAGCCGCCCATGCCGTCGTCCCGGAGCAGCTTCCGTATTGCGGGCAGCAGGGCCTCTGCGTGCGCCCACAGCGGGGTCAGGACGTCCTTGACCTCCGGCAGGTGCGGGTCGCCCGAGTAGTACCCGCGTGCGTACTGGCCCTGGTACGGCGCGTACAGCCGCTCGACCAGCCCTGGCAGGGCGCGCTCGTCGCCGATGCGCGTCAGCGCCCAGCGAGCGTGGTCGCCGACGGTACCCTCAAGAAACTCGCCCTCGCCCGGGTCGTCGAGGAGCGCAGCCAACTCATCGGCGTACGGAGCCGCCCGCGAACCCAGCACGGCCAGCAGGTGGGCCGCCCGGTACCGTACGCCGTCGTCCTGCTCAGCGAGCAGCGCACCCGCGAGCGGCAGCAGCGCGGATGCCGCGGACGGCCGGGCCACCAGCAGTTGCCACCCCTCATCCAGCGCGGCGCGGCACAGCAGGGTGTCCCCGTTCCGGCGCGCCGCACCGATGAGCCGGATGACGAAGGCGAGTGCCGTCTGCGGAGCACCCTCGAACAGCTGGGCTGTCCAGGAGATGACTTCCTCACGAGTGAAGGCACCGTCGAAGTCCGGCACATACCAGATCGCCTCGAACTGCGGACGCACGGCTGGGTCGGACAAGACCTCCACCAGCAGGTCCAGCTCACGGACTGATGCCTGGGGGTCGAACGCGGCCCAGGCGTGCACGGCCGCCACGCGCATGACGGGACCGTCGGTCCGCAGCGCCTCGGCCACCACCGCCCGCGCCCGGCCCACCAGCCCGGCGTCGGCGGAGCCGGCTGCGGCGGTCCCCAGCGCGAGCAGAACGGGCAGCCGAACCGTCGGGTCCGTCTCGGCGTGCGACCGCTCCAGCAAAGCGCCGACATCCTCTCCGAGGGGGAGGGCTTCCCTCCGCACCTCGGGCAGGGGGTCCGCGAGCAGCGCCCTGATTCGCGGGCGCTGGAGCAGCCATGCCTCGTGCCACCCCGCGTCCACCAGGTGCGGGTCGGCTTTGGCCACCGCCTTGGACAAACTCGCCAGTAGCTGGACGAGCGTGGCCCGGGCGCCCATGTCCGGATCGCCGGCGAGTGCAACGACGAACGGCAGCAGGGCGGTTGCGACGGAAGACACGCGTCCGCTGCCCAGCGCGAAGCAGTCGAACAGGGGACAGCAGTCTTGCTCCGTCGCCGCCCCACCCTTGAGCGCCAAGCGACGCAGCGCTCGCCGTATCTCCTCGACCGGGTAGTGGCCGAGCGTCGACTCCAGCCGCTCCCACGGCACATCGTCCAGCACCCCAAGCGCTATCCCGGCCACTCATACCCCCGTGACTTTGCGAATCCGCTCCCCGACGAACATCCTGTCATCGAAAAGCGGCCTGTGCAGGATCGCTGGTCTCCCGACCCGCGCGTCACGGGTCGACGCCGTCTACCGGGACCAGGCCGTGCAGCTGACGCCCGGCGCCCGCGAACTGCTCGGCGACAGGGCCCGGCCGCGGCGATGTGCCGCTGGCGGACTTGTTCGGGGACTGGGTCGCCATGGAGAACGGCAGCAGCGTGGCGAGCGCGGAGGCGATCCCGAAGACAGGGACGACGATGCGGGCAGGCAGATCGTCGGGGTGCGCACCAGTGTGCGTAGTCAGCGGGGAGCATCGTGATCCGGAAAGTCGATGACCGCGAGGTCTTCTCAGGAGGGAGGGCACGGTGGCTCGTAGGGTTTGTCGGGCAGGTAGCGCTTCCATTCCTGCCGGGTGATGGGGTCGCCGACTGATGCGCAGATGTCGCCGATGGCCCGCTCTGGGTTGGTGTCCCACAGCTCTACACCGGAGGATGCCCTGACGAGGGCGAGGTGCTCACCGTCCGGGGTAAACCGCAGTGCGTATACGGAATCAGGCGAGCTCGGCAGGTAGGAGCCGCGTCTGGGGTCTTTCGGATCGGTCAGGTCCCAGATCTCGGGGCGCCCGTCTTCACCCGCGGCCTTCTTCGCCATCAGGGCGAGGCGGGTTCCATCAGGGCTGAAGGCCATCGTGCTGCCGTAGATGCCCGCGGACACTCGGGAGAGCTCCTCGGTGAGCTGGTGGTCCTCCACGCGCCACAGCCTCAGTGTGCCGTCGATGTCGTAGACGGCGAGCAGCTTGCCGTCCGGTCGGAAAGCGATGTGCGCCGCGTTGACACCGGCCTCGCTCGGACGCGCCCACTGCTGCTTCGGATGAGCGGGATCGGTGAGGTCCCAGCTCTCCAACTCGCCTGCGGGCTTGGGCTGGGTGGCGTCCTTGTCGGCGAAGGGGGTATCGGTGAGGAGGAGCGATGTGCCGTCCGGGGAAAAGGCGAGCATCACGCACGACGCGTCGATCCGGGCGATCTGGCGCGGATGCTCGGGGCTCGCGATGTTGTAGATCCGAACGCTCGGTTTCGCGACGTTGCCGTCTCTGAAGCCGTTCATGTCGGACACCGCCAGGACGGGCTCGGTGGGACTGAAGGCGATCACCGCCACACCGTTGTCCAGGTCCTCGATGGTGGCCAGTGGTGCGGTGCCCTCAGCTGCCGAAGTGCTGCGCAGCCGCACACCGACGAATTCCTGTTTCTTGCCGTCCGGATCGGTCTTGCCGTTCTCGTACACCTCGGCGTCGGCGAGGAGGCTTCCGTCCGGGCTGAGGGCGATGTCCGCTCCGGTGAACATGTCGGGGGAGCGCGTCCTGCTGAGGATCGTGACGTCGTCCTGCGCCGTCGCGTCCAGCAGATAGTTCACGCGCACTCCTTGGAGGGCGATCAGCTTCTTCCCACCGACCACCCGGTAGTCGAACTGTGCTCCCGTGCCGGGGGTGAGCGGAATAAGACTCTCGGCACCCGGCTGGGCCGAGTTGTTGAGGTAGGAGACGCGCACTCCGTGGTCGGTGGCCTGCAACAGTCTGCGCGGACTGGCGGGGTCGAACAGGACCATCCCCGACTCCTGGAGCGTGCTCTCCCCGCCCTTCGCCCCGGAGAGAAGCGTGACGGAGAGGCCGGTCTTCTGGTAGATCCACACCTGCCAGGTACCGTCGCAGGCACCGACGACGTACTCCCGGATGGGGCTGAACACCAGGGAGTTCAGGCCCGCGATGCAGGATGATCCGATCGTCGAATCGTCCTTCTCCTCCTCCATCCTTCGTGGCGTATCGGGCACGTCCAACTGCCACAACCCGAGCGCGTCCCCGCTCCTCAAGACGACCGGAGCCGCGAGCATCCGCCCGTCAGGGTTGAAGGCCACGCGGTGGAGCGGCCTCGAGTTCACGAGCACGCTGCGGTCGTACTTCGCCCCCTCAAGCACGGCGATGCGCTCGGGGCGTCCGGAGCCGGCCGCCGTCCAGAGCTGGATCCGGCCGTCCACGCTCATGCTGGCGAGGAGGTCACGTTCAGGAGACACGGCCAGGGAGTCGAGCCGCGCGGAATGACCGGTGAGTGCGGGCAGGGGCTTCGGCGCGGTCCGGTCACCGATGTCCCAGACGCGGATCTCACCGGTCGACAGACCCCCGTACAGGATCTTGCCGTCAACGCTGAGGGCGAGCGCGTGGACGCTGTGTTCCAGCTGTGGCGCGGCGGCGGTCTGCGTCGGATGACCGGGATCCGATATGTCCCACAGTCGCACCCGCGCTGTCGTCGGTTGCCGCTCGTCGTAGGTGACCGCGGCGAGCGTCCGGCCGTCCCGGCTGATCGTGACGGGGCCGGTGAGGCCCGCTTCGACCCGGGCGGAGCCGCCCTGGAAGCGCAGCTCGATCGCGGCTCCGACCGAGAGGGCGAGGACGCGGCCGTCGCCGCTGTAGGCGAGGTCCTGGGCCTGCTCGTCCGCGTTTATCACTCCGGGCGAGAGCCGGCTGTTGAGCAGCGCGCCGCGCCCCGCCTCTTTGTCCATCCGGTAGGAGACCAGGCTGAGCTGCTTGGCCAGACCGGGCTGCTGATCGCGGAGGTCCTCGGCCTCGGCGGCAAGGTAGCGGGCCAGGTCGCGTTCGCCTGACCGCTCGGCACGATGCTGGAAGATCACAGAACCGATCAGTCCGGATGTCGCGAGCACAACCAACGCGATGAGGAACGCGACGGCGATCCGGGTTCGGCGTGCACCTCGGCGCTCCTGCCGCCAGGAGGCATCGACGAACTCGGCGAGCACCGAGTCCGGCGCGTCCGCGCTCGCCGGTGACAATGCGGCGCGTTCCCGTACGGCGTTCAGCCTGCTTCCCCGGTAGAGCAGCGAGGACTCCCGCCCGGCCCGTTCCCATGCCCTGGCGTCGGCCACGAGGTGCTGACGGGCACGCAGCCAGTCCCGGTCCGCGTCGACCCACTCCGTCAGCAGGGGCCAGGCGCGCAGCAGCGCTTCGTGGCTGATGCGGGCGGAGTCGTGGTCGAGCGTGATCAGGCGGGCCCGGGTGAAGCGGTCGAGGGCCAGCTGTGCGGCCGAGGTGTCGGGCAGGCCGTGCAGGAGCGCGGAGCGGTCCACGGGCTGGGCGGTGTCGGCGGTGTCCTCACCTACGCGGACCAGCCGGGGCAGCATGAGCCGGACAGCTTCCCTGCCGTGCGGATCGAGACCGTCGTACGTGCTGTCGGCAGTGGTTTTAATCGCCTCCGCGATGCCTCCGGCAGCACGGTACTGGGCGACGGTGAGTCGCGATCCGGAGCGGCGCAGCCAGGTCGCCCACAGGACGTGGGAGAGCAGCGGCAGCGCCCCGGCGGCCGGTTGCCGGTCGGCCGTCGCGCCGAACTCGTGCAGGATCACGTCGGCGAGGCCTTGGTCGAGGACCAGGCCCGCGGCTGCGGCCGGTCCGTCTACGGCGGCACGGAGTTCGTCAGGGGTCATCGGCTCGACCAGCAGTTGGTTGTCGCGCAGAGCGGCGAGCAGTTCGGGGTGCGCGGCAGCCTGGCCGTAGAAGTCCGCCCGGAGCGCGAGCACCACCAGGGCTCCGGGCGGGCCCCCTCCAGAGGGCCGGGCCAGGGCCGTTACCGCCCGCAGGAACGCGGTGCGCTCCGACGGGTCGGGGCAGAGCGTGAACAGTTCCTCCAACTGGTCGACGACGACGATGAGCCGCTGCTCCGGTCGGCCGGCCAGCAGCAGGCCGGCCAGCTCGGTCGTCCGGCCGGAGTCCTCCCACAGCGGATCCGTGGGCTCGGCGCGATGGTCGAGCACCGCTGCCAGGCGCCGGAGCGGGCTCCTGCCGGGGGTCAGGCGCAGCGGTAGCCAAGAGGTGGTGCCGAGCAGCCCTCGCTCGCGCAGTCCGGCTGCGAGACCGGCGTTGAGCAGGGAGGTTTTCCCTGAGCCGGAGGGGCCCACCAGAACCAGCGGGCCCGGCTCATCGTCCCCGGCCGCTTCCGTCAGCGCCGCGAACACCCGCTCCGTCATGCCGTCGCGCCCGAAGTACACGTCGGCGTCGTCCACCCCGAAGGCGTCCAGGCCCGGATATGGGCAGCGGCCGGGCGCGGGCTCCACGTCCGGCAAGGGCTCGGGCCGCGCCGGCACTGCCGGGTTCGGTGCGAGGACGAGACGCCCCGAGCGGTCCCCTGCCTGGCGGCGGGGCAGCGGCCCCTGCCGGTCGCGCATCACCCTGAAGACTCCGTCGAACACGGCGTCCAAGGTCAATTGCTGGAGTCCGCGCGGGTCTCCGTGCGTCAGCACCTCGATGAGCGCGCCGGTGAACGCGGTGTGGGGTGCGCCAGGAGGTGCCAGGGCCAGCTGTTCCGCGGACCCCATGAGGTACATGCCGTGCGCGGGCGTCATCGTGAACGCGGGCAACGACGGGCTGCCGTTCAACGAAGCCCGTCCGGAGAAGCAGCAGTCGAGCACGACGACGACGGACGATGCCCGGCTCGCCTCCAGCGCTTGCCGCAACGAGGAGAACGACAGCGCCTGATGCCCGGACATCCCGGGGGTTAGGCGGTCCGTACTGGTGGCCGCCAGGTACAACTCGCCGTCCGGGCCGAGCAGACCGTGCCCGATGAAGTAGACGAGCAGCACAGTGTCCGCTCCCTGCGCTTCCTCGGTGACGGCCCGCGCCATGGTTTGCGCGTCGGCCGGGTCGAGCAGCGTGCGCAGGCGGTCGGGCCGGACCCCGCAACGTTCGGTCAAGACCGTCCGCAGATCCCGGCAGGAGGTGGCGGCTGCGGGCACCGGCGTCAATAGGGGGCCCTCGTGCGTCGCGGTCGCGATCAGCAGAACCCGTACTCCCGCGCCGGACAGGTCCGTCACGGCAACTCGCGACGTTCGGGCCCGTCCGTGCCCGCCGCTCGCTGCCCGTTGAACAGATCGGCGATCTGAGCCACTTGCCGCTGTAATGCGGGGGTGTCGAGACCGGATACCCGCTTCGCGGCCAGTTCGAGCGAACTGCCGTCCGGGAGCGTCACTTTGATGTGCACGTCTCCACGGCGGGTGCGGAGCCAGGCGATGAGTCCGGTGGCGAACGCGCTCACGGCACCGGCCGGGCCGAGCGCGACCGACAACGCGTCGAGCACCGGCCCCAGCGTGCCGGTCTCCGGCGGCCGCTCCACCGCTTCGACCCGCCCGCGCAAATCCTGGGAATCCGCCAACCAGTCCCGGAGCGAGCGGAGCTGGGCCCCTCCGTCTGGACCTTCCGCGATTACTGCGACATGCATGGTTCCCCCGCCTGCACCGCATGAGATTCACGGTTGTCGATGTGCCATCCCTGAGGTGAGCGATGTTTCCCGCAGAGGCACGCCCAGACAAAGACCCATTCAGGACTTTCGTGACTCGTAGGTGTGTCCACGGTGCCCTTGGCGGAGCGGGCCCATGCCCTTGGTATTCAGGGTCTCCAGCGCGATCTCGCTGTACTGCTGGACGAGCCGTCACCGCGGCCGTTGCTCGTCGATCAGCTCAGTAGGTGCGCCGACCAGATCGGTGACGATGGCGAAGAACCGGCTATCGATCTCCTCCCGTGCGGCCGGCGACACTCGGCGGACGGACTCCACCTGGGTGTGCGGTTGCAGGCCGGAGTGTGTCCAACTGCGCGTCACCTCGTGCAGGTTGCCGGTTGTGCCATGGCGTCCTGGGGACGTGGCCGCCGGAAGGCGGTGGCGGACCGCACGCGTCGTCGTCAGACGCGCACCGTGACATGGGGCAGCGGAGCACCACTGGCATCGAACAGTCGGGCGCCGCAGTCGCAGTGCCCGTCGGCCACATCCTCGGAGATCAGCCACATCTGCCATGTCGAGCAGTGCGGGCAGTTCACACCGGCCCAGACCTCCGCTGCCCTCGAGTCCCAGGTTCGCACCGCGCATCCCCGGTGCTCCAGTCCCGTCGGCGTGCCCTCGGCAGTGGCCCGAGCGACCAACAGCTCGTAGGTGTCGGAGCCGTTCTCCCGCAGCGTGAGGGTGAAACCGAGACGGGTGAGCACACCGGAGAGATGGTCCAGTTGACGGATCGGGAAGTCACCGCGGGCCAGTGTCGTGTCACCCTCGGCCGCCTCGTAGACGGCATCGGTATCGACGCCCGTCGGCTCCACGCCGAACGCCCTCACACGGTCGGCCGCGAACGCCGCCACCTGGCCGCGATGGTCCTCGCCGGTCCAGTCCATGCTGTGTATCACATGGTCGACTCCGACCCCCCCGGGTACGCTCGTCGGGGGTCAGGACCAGTTCCGCCAATTCGATCATGGGAAACACGCTATCAACTGCCGTGCGAAGCACAGTCGTTGGCGGCAAGTCCGGTTCCCTCAGACTGAGGGGCGACCCGGACAGCACATACCAGCGCTTGAACGGGGAACTGCAGGCGGCTGCCAAGCTCGGTATCCCGCGCGATTCCATCAACCGAGCCTACTACCGGTTCTACGCCGGCGAGAACGTGCGACACGTGACCACCGCAGGCATGCTGTGGTTCGAGCACGAGTTGGAGCAGGGCCTCTTCCTCCCCGAGACGGTCGCCGAACTTCACAGGCACCGGGAAGCGCACGAGCGCATCCTGCTCATCTCCGGGTCGTTCTTCGCGTGCCTGAACCCCATCAGCACCTGGCTCGGTGCCGACCGGGCATACGGCACCCGCCCGCTGATTCACCGCGGACAGTTCACCGGCGAAGTGCTGACGCCCATGATCGGCACTACCAAGGGCCGCGTCGTGCAGGCCGCCGGCTCCGTACTGGGGCTCGACCTCCCGTCTTCGACAGCGTACGGCGACCACATCAGCGACCTGGCGATGCTGCGCGCCGTGGGACGCCCCGTGGTGGTAGGCGACGACTCGATCCTCGCCGGCCACGCCAACCGCTCAGGGTGGCGCCGGCTGGCCCCTGCCGTAGCCCAGTAGTTCAAACCGTTGTGACGGCCCGCCCAGGACGAGCACGTCACGGATCGAGGAGTAACCATGAGTTCCATCGGAATCGTGAGCACCGGCTCCTACGTCCCGACCACCGTGGTGACCAACGAGGAGATCGGCGCGAGCGCCGGAGTGACCTCGGAATGGATCGTCCGCAAGACCGGCATCCAGGAACGCAGACGAGCCGCCGCCCATGAGGCAACCTCCGATCTCGCGGCCCACGCCGCGCGCAACGCACTGGCCCAGGCGGGCCTGCGCCCCGAGCAGCTGTCCTTCATCGTCCTCGCCACGTCGACGCCCGATCACCCACAGCCGGCCACCGCCAGCATCGTCCAAGGCCTGATAGGCGCCACGAACGCGGCCGCGTTCGACGTCAACGCCGTATGCAGCGGCTTCGTCTACGCACTCACCGTGGCCGACCGGATGCTCGATGGGCGGCTTCGCGCCGCGGCGGGCGGGTCCGGTTGGCGCCGGTTCACCGGTGAGCATCCACCCCCACGTCGTCAGCGAGATCCGGTAGATACGCGCGGACGATTTCGCGATGCCCGCGGCGGTGAGGTAGCGCTCGACCGCCGCGGTGTACGACGCGGGAGGGGCGGGGCGGACACAGGCACAACGCGGGCGCGCGGCAACCGCAACGCGCCCCCGCTCCCGAGTTCAGTCACCGGTTCGATCGTCATGCCCGCTCCGCCCTCCCAGTGCTGCCGCAGTAAATGCGTACACCTCACCCCGGCGGCCGGAATGTCCCGCCGCAGATCGAGATGATCACAGCACGGGCTCCGCCGCAGTAAATCCGGCATCTACTGCGGCAGCACCCCGACGATCCATCAGGCGCCGGACGTCTGATAGGCAGACCTCGCGAAGATCGGCCAGTCGGATCGAAGGCAACGCGCTGATCGCCCGGTTCTGGGCGCGGCGGGCCGCGTGGCTTGACTTGCCACTGGCAGACCTCACGCATGATCGGGCCGCTTCCTGCGCTGACTCCGATTCAGAGGCTGGTGCTGACGGGTGATCTACTCGGTGTGCAGCACCGAGGCAATGGTCATCCGGGCCGCCGACCGGGCCGGGACCAGGGCGCCGAGGACTGCGATCGCCACACCCGCCAGGAGCATCGCAGCCAGCTGCGGCGCGTGCCACACGTCCTTCATGTACTCGGGGAAGTCGACCACCCCGACATGGCTTACGACGAGGCGGTGCGCCACGATCCCGAGCGGGATGCCGAGCAGCCCGCCGACCGCGCCCAGCCCGGCGACCGAGGTCACCGTCATCACCACCACCTGCCGGGGGGTCATCCCGATCGACTTGAGCATGCCCAGGTCCCGGCGCCGCTCACGGGTGTTCAGCAGAACGGTGTTGAAGACCCCGAGCGACGCGACGAGCGTCAGCAGCACCGTGAACACCGTCGAGAAGGTGATGACGGTGGCGGTGCCGGCGTTGCCGGAGTCCATCACCGATGTGCGCAGGCCCGGGTCGAGCGCCGTGACCGCCTCGGCGTAGGCGCGCGCGTCGGCGTCGGGGGCAAGCCGCACCGTGTACTCGGTGGCGTGGGCGTCCGGTGCGAGTTGGGCGAGGGTCTCCCTGGTGGCCTCCAGGGCCCGGGCGTTGCCCTCGATGAGCTGACCCACGACGGTCGCGGTGATCTTCCTGCCGTTCAGCTCCAGCGTGACCCGGTCACCGAGCTTCAGCCCGCGCTGGGTCAGGAACGCCGGACCGGCCACGATCTCGCCCGCCGCGGCCGGCGCCCGGCCCTTGACGATGGTGTGCTCGTACAAGGAATCGTCGCCGTGGTAGAAGTCGGCGAAGACGGGCTGGGTCTGCCCGGTCATGTTCACCTGGGACAGCGCGCGGGCCCGTACCCCCTCCGCACCCGGCAGGGACCTCAGCCGTTTCTCGATCTGCTGGTCATCGAGCCGGGGCGGGGTCCGGTCGTTGCCCGACCCCCCGGTCGTCACGTGGATCCTGGCGCCTCCGTCCTCCCGCCCCACATTGCCGTACGCCACCATGGTGCTGGTCAGTCCGGTCGACAGGGTCACCGTGGTGACCCCGAGGACTATGGCCGCCAGGGTCAGCAGGGTGCGGCTGGGGCGGGCGAACGGCTGGCCGAGGCCCAGACTGACCGGGCGCGGCAGCCGGCTGGCACCGAGCATCCGCTGGACGCGCAGCCCGCGCCCGGTTCGCGGCGCGCTGCCCGCGCTGATCGCCCGTGCGGCGGGCAGCCGGTGGGCGCGCAGGGCGGGGACCAGCGCGGCCAGCAGGACGAGGACAGGCATGCCCACGAGGCAGGCCACGGACACCCACGGGCTGATGCCGCCGACCGAGGCCTGGCCCACGTCGATGCCGGTGAACGCGACCTTCAGGATCGGCCCGGCCAGCGCGTTGCCGGCCAGCGTGCCGAGCACGCAGCCCACCACCGCCGGCACGGAAAGCATCGTCAGGTAGACGGCGACGACCTGGTTGGGGGTGAAGCCCAGCGCCTTGAGCACCCCGATGTGCCGGTACCCGGAGACGACCGCCCCGCTGACCACGTTGCCGACGATCAGGGTGGAGACGAGCACGCCGAGGACGCCGAAGAGCGTCATGAACGGGAGGTAGGAGTCGGCCAGCGCGGAGAAGGCCTGCTTGAGGGCGAGGTAGGTATGTGCGCCGGTCAGTGAATCCTTGGGCAGTCCCGTGGTGGCCCGTGCCAGCGAGACGCTCAGCTGGGCCTCCGTCGAGGAGTCCGTGAAGCGGTACAGCATCTGGGCGGAGGTCGGGTGCAGTGCGGCCATCTGCTCGGGCGAGACCCAGGCGCTCGCCGACTTGCTCATGCTGGTGGCGAATCCGACGACGGTCAGCGTCGCTCCGCCGGGGGTCTCCAGCTTGGTGTTGAGGAGTGCGGTGCCGGGGGAGCCCTGGGCGGACCAGTTGACGACGATCTCGCCGGGTGCGGTGGCCCAGTGGCCCTCAAGGAGTTCGATCCGGTCCACGGGGCCCGCCGGATCGGCGCGGCCCACCACGGTGAGGGTGCCGCCCGCCATCCAGAGCCAGTCCTTGGGGATGTCGACGACTGTCTGCTCGAACGGTCCGGCCCCGGCCTCCACCCCGGGCTGCCGGGCGGTCCGTGCCAACTGCTCCTGCGAGACCTTCGTGGTGTCGAAGGTCGCCGCCGTATGAGCACCGCGCTGTTCGGCGTAGGCCTTGTCGAAGGGGCCCGAGGCGGCGCTCAGCAGCGCCAGAGCGAGCAGGAAGGTCGTGGTGGAGCAGAGGACGACGAGCCCGATGACGAAGGTCTGGAGGCGGCGGCGCTTCACGGCCGCGCGCGAGGCTCTCCATACGGCGCTCATGCGGTCGCCTCCAGCGTGCCCTCGCGGGCGATCCGGCCGTCTGCGACCTCGATCAGCCGGCTGGCGCAGCGGGTGGCCAGCTGCGGGTCGTGGGTGACGATCAACAGGGTCTGGCCGATCTGGTTGAGGTCGATCAGTAGATCCATCACCTGCTCGCCCGACCGGCTGTCGAGGGCGCCGGTCGGCTCGTCGGCAAGCAGCAGGGCCGGGCGGTTCATCAACGCCCGTGCGACGGCGACGCGTTGTCGCTCGCCGCCGCTCAGCGTCGCCGGATAGTTGTTCCGGCGCTCCGCGACACCGAGTTCGTCCAGGAGCTCCAGGGCACGGCGGCGTGCCTGCCGGGCAGGGGTGCCGGCTAGCTGCGCGGCCAGCGCCACATTGTCCAGGACAGGCAGATCGTCGATGAGGTTGAAGAACTGGAAGATCATGCCGACGTTCCGCCGCCGGAACAGCGCCAAGCCGGTCTCGTCCAGTTTCCCGAGGTCATGACCATGTACCTCGACGGTGCCCGAGGTCGGCCGGTCCAGGCCGGCCACCATGTTGAGCAAGGTGGACTTGCCGCAGCCGGAGGGGCCCATCACGGCGACCGCGTCCCCCGCCCTGATATCCAGGGACAGGCCGTTCAGGGCCTTCGCGTCGCCGTACTCCTTGTGCACGCCGTCCAGCCGCACCACTACTTGCCGGGCGCTGTCGTGATCAGTTGTCATGGTTCGAACTTAGAACGGAGTCCGCGGACGGGGCGTCACCCTCCTGATGCATCCGTCCGGGCAGGTCATCCCGGGGATGTACGGAGCTGCAACTGTGGGCTGATGTGGGGCGCGTTGTGTAGCTGCGAAGATGTTCCGGTGTGGGGATCTGGCGCGATGTGGCTGGTCATGGCCCTGGCGGCGGCAGTTGGCGCCGCCGGGTGTCTGTGCGTGGCGGCGGTCCGGGCGCGGCGGCTGCACCAGGCGGCCATTGCGGAGCGCGGCTGGCTGCTGGAGCGGGAGCGCGAGAGCGCGGCGCGGACCGCGGTCGACGCCGAGCGGGCCAGGATCGCCACCGAGCTCCACGACATCGTCAGCCACAACGTGAGTCTCATGGTGGTCCAGGCCGGGGCCGCTCGCGAGGTGCTGGCCACGATGCCCGAGGAGGCCGCGGCGGCGATGAGCGCCGTAGAGACCGCCGGGCGGCACACGATGACCGAGCTGCGGCACCTGCTCGGCCTGCTCGCGCCCGCGCAGAACGGCGACGACGAGTCCTACGGTATGGACCTGTCACCGCAGCCGAGCTTGGGCCGGCTCAGCCCGCTGATCGACCGGATCGTCTTTGCCGGCCTGCCCGTGGAGATGCGCATCTCGGGTGAGCCGCGTCCGCTGCCGACCGGGATCGATGTCACCGCCTACCGGATCATCCAGGAGGCCTTGACCAATGCCCTCAAGCACGGGGACGGGGCGAAAGCCGAGGTGACGGTGCGATACGCGGACCACTACCTGCGAGTTGAGGTGCTGAACAGCGGGCCGAGCGTCCTGTCGGGCAGCCGGCCCGCGCGGAGAGAGCCGGTCCACGGCCAGGCGGACGGAACGGGACGCGGGTTGCTCGGCCTGCGGGAGCGGGTCGCCGTTTACGGCGGCGACCTGGACGCCCGCCGCCGCCTCGGCGGCGGCTACCGCGTCCGCGCCCGGATCCCGCTGGACCGGCCATGACGACGCACACTGAATCCGCCCCTCGCGTCGTGATCGCCGACGACCAGGAGCTGGTTCGCACCGGCTTCCGCCTGATCCTGACCGCCCGCGGCATCGACGTGGTGGGCGAGGTCGGCGACGGAGCCGAGGCCGTGGCCGCCGTGCGGAGGCTGCGGCCCGACGTCGTCCTGATGGACATCCGGATGCCCATCATGGACGGCTTGGAAGCCGCCCGCCGCATACTCGCGCAGACCCCGGGCTGCCGTGTGATCATGCTGACCACCTTCGACCTCGACCAATACGTCTACGCCGCCCTCGCCGCCGGAGCCAGCGGATTCCTGCTCAAGGACGTCACCGCCGCGCATCTGGCGGCTGCCGTACGCCTGGTCGACACCGGTGACGCCCTGCTCGCACCCTCGATCACCCGCCGCCTGGTGGAGCGCTTCGCCCCCAGCGCCCCCAGAACCGGTTCGGGTCTCGCAACGCCAGACGTCCACCGAGACCTGGCCGCGCTGACGCCGCGCGAACGCGAGGTGCTGACGCTCATGGGGCGGGGTCTTTCCAATTCCGAACTAGCGCGGGAACTGACGCTTAGTGAGGCGACAGTGAAGACCCACGTGGCCCGGATCTTCGCCAAGCTGACCCTGCGCGACCGGGCCCAAGCCGTCGTCCTCGCCTACGAGACAGGGCTCGTCTCACCGGGCGAGTCTGCTGACACCGCCAAGCCGTGGGGGCGAAATTGAGCGTCGCGCGGTGCCCCGAGGGAAGCGCGCGGGCGGCGGTGGCTACGAGGCTGCGGCGGTGGCTTCGGCGGAGCGTGGATGCGGCACGCTGACCGGCAGTCCCAGGTCGAGCCGCTTGTCCATGTCGAGCCGGAAGGTGCCCAAGCAGGATCATTAAGGAAAACGAAAGTCCAGTTTCGGCAGGTTTTCCGCCTCTGGGGTCTGTGGAATTTACCCCGTGTGCATTGCTGTCGATTCGGAGCGAGAGTGGAGGGGCGTTGCGGTTAGGCTACCCTTCCTCTCGGGTCAGGGCCTGCGATGATCAAGTAGCACCTAAGAGCGCTGCTCAGTCCTGCATGGCTGTCGGGTGCCGACGCTAGCGAATCGGACTTAGCGGGCGGAAAGCTTCTTTGGTGCATCCGATCGACACGTCTCCGTATCGGAAGCGTTGGCCAAAGCTTACGGAGGGGCCGCTCCTTAGAGGTCGTTTCCTTTGGCTAAGGTCCGTGCTGTTGACCGGCGACGATGTGTGTCAGTGCTCTATGAGAGCCTCCCGGCATGAGTTACGACTTGGCTGTGTGGGAAGGCGAGAAGCCGGCGGATGACAAGTCCGCTGGCCGGGTCTTCAGCGACCTGTACGACTGCTATATCGACGGCGAGGTCGAGGAGCCTCCGTCCGAACGCATAGCGGCATACGTCGCGGCCCTTCTTGAGCGGTGGTGCGACCTTACTGAGGACGAGGAGGACACTTCGCCCTGGTCGACCGGCCCGTCGATCGGCGAGGCCAGTGGTCCGTTGATCTACTTCCCGATGCGGTGGAGCATGGCCGAGGAGGCGTCGGCCTACGCGGCAGCCGTGGCGGAGTCCATGGGTTTGGTCTGCTTCGACGTGCAGCAGGACCAGCTCAGGCCTTGAGCAGGGTAGCCAACCGGCGATAGCCGATGAGGGCTGCGGCTATGCCGACGAAGGCGAGGAAGTGCTCGGCCTTGCGCTCGTATCGACGGTGGAGGCGACGGCAACCGGCGAGCCAGGACACGGTCCGTTCGACCACCCACCGGTGGCGGCCGAGCCGTTGTGAGGACTCGATGCCACGGCGTGCGATGCGGTGGCGGATGCCGCGTCCGCGGAGCCAGCGGCGCAGGTGGTCGTAGTCATAGCCCTTGTCTCCGTGGAGCTTGCCAGGGCGCCGTCGACGAGGTCCGCGTCGGGACCGGATCGGTGGGACGCCCCGCACGAGCGGTTCCAGACCGAGGCTGTCGTGCATGTTCGCGCCCGAGATGCCGAGTGAGAGCGGCAGTCCGTTCCGGTCGGTGATCAGGTGGATTTCCGATCCGGGCTTGCCGCGGTCGGTCGGATTCGGTCCCGTCAGAGGCCCCCTTTTGCGGCCCGCATGCTGACGGAGTCGATCGCGCAGCGCGAGGCCAGGGCCCTCCTGATTCAGGCCATGCGGCAGGAGTCCGTCCGCGTCGCTCTGGAGAGGGCAATCAACACCGCCGACCAGATGATCACCGAACTTCGACGCATCTGACGCACAGGACCACTGCCAACCGAACAACGGCGGGCCGCTCGGAATGATCCGTGCGGCCCGCGCTCACCGACTGGCTCGCCCCGTTCGGCATCCCGGTCGTGGTCCGCGGCTTCGGCTCCAGTCGTACGTCGACCGCGACGTCCTCGCCCGGCAGGTCGCCCGCGAGGAAGAGCAATGCCGTTCCCTCTCCGCCTTACTGGGCGGTTGGGACGCGACGGGCGGGGGAGCTCCATTGTAGCACCGGGAAACTGCGTAGTCGCTCACAGGTGGGGCGCCTACCCTGAGCGACGTGTCTGCACCGAAACTTCACCACTACGTACCGCAGAGCGACCTGGCCCGATTTGGGCGAGGCGAGATGATCAGAGCGAGGCGTCGGTGCCCGCCTAAGACACACCTCGCCAACGTTAAGAACGTCGCATCCGAGACCGGCTTCTACACGATCACGGACGACAACGGCACGCCCTCCACGGTCATCGAGCATGAGCTCAGCCGCCTGGAAGGGCAGGGCATTGAGGCCCTCCGCCGTATAGACGAGACGGGCATGCCTCCGGCTGTCGGTACCGACGATCGCGAGCTGCTCTGCCTCTACCTTGCCGTTCAGATGGCCCGGACCCCGCGGAGTCGGACGATGTTGCGCTTCGGGCGCGATGTCACCGCCTACGCGGATGGACGGGAGGTCGACCTGGTGCTCATGACTGAGTACCTCACCTACCGGCATCTCGGTGAGCCGCCGCGGGCCGCCGAAGCTCAGGGAGCCTGAGACTACTACCACGGCACGCGAGCGATGAACGGCGGCAACGACCCCACACACAACGAAGCGGTCTCTCTACCGTTCAGTTCCATCGAAATGTGTATCCCGCACTACCGTGCTCGGCACTGGCGACTCGAGACCAGCCGCAAGCCGATCTTCCTCTCATCCGACGCGCCCCTCATGCTCTGGCGCCCGCAAACTCCGAGTGATGCCTACAAGGGGTTCGGCCTGGAGGACGCCCATGAGATCAGGTTCCCGGTCAGTCCCACGGCGCCACTAGGCCGTGTTTTAGATCGGGTTCTACTCCACGCCTCGCGCTGTGATGATCATGCTGTGGGGCGTGGGGATCTTTCCGATGAGCAGTGGTCGGTTCTGGAGTCGTTGCTGCCTGCGGCGGGTGTAAGTCGCAGGTGGCCGGGTCGGCGGCGGCTGGTTGACGGTGTGCGGTGGCGGGTGCGGACGGGGGTTCCGTGGCGTGATCTGCCGGATGAGTACGGGCCCTGGCAGACCGTGTACGGGCTGTTCCGGCGATGGCAGCGACGGGGTGTGTGGGCCAGGCTGCTGACGCTGTTGCAGGCGAGGGCCGACGCGGCTGGGCTCATCACCTGGGAGGTCAACGTCGACTCCACGGTCTGCCGGGCCCACCAGCACGCAGCCGGCGCCCGCCGGGACGGCGCCGGGCAGAAGGAACCGCCTGGCGGTGTCACGACCGAGCCGGATGACCACGGGCTGGGCAGGTCGCGGGGCGGGTTCACCACGAAGATCCATCTGGCGTGTGAGCAGGGCCAGAAGCCGTTGTCGCTGCTGGTCACCGCCGGGCAGCGAGGCGACAGCCCGCTGTTCGAACCGGTTCTGGACGCGATCCGGGTGCCCAGGACCAGTCGGGGCCGGCCACGAAACCGACCGCTGCGGGTGCGGGGTGACAAGGCGTACTCCTCCCGCGCCAACCGCGCCTACCTGCGCAGACGCGGGATCAGGTGCACCATCCCGGAGCCGGCCGACCAGGTCCGCAATCGCAAGCGCCGCGGCCGGGCCGGTGGCCGCCCGCCCGCCTTCGACTCTCAGGACTACAAGGCCCGGCACGCCGTCGAGTGCGGGATCAGCCGCCTCAAGCAGCACCGGGCGGTGGCCACCCGCTATGACAAGCTCGCGGTCCGGTTCGAGGCGACCGTCCACGTTGCGGCGATCCACCAGTGGCTGTGACCAGCAGATCGGCCGCGTGCCCGTGCCATGCTGGCCGCCGGACTTCGAACAGCACACGCATCACGCATGGGGAGGGCCTGTGGCCGCCGAGTACTACTGCGCGGACAGCGAGAACGGCGACCACGTCGACGATCCGTCCGAAGACGCCCTGTTCATGCTGATCAGCGACTTGAACGGCACGGACAACACCTTCGTCGTTGTCCAGCCCGACGAGGACGATCCCCTCTGGTTCGCCTCCGTCGCCGTACTGGACGAGGGCGGCTATGAGATCGTCCGGCGCGACACCACCCGCCGCGAGCACGACATCACCACCGCGACCAGCATCAACCAGATCGCGGGCGACCTCACCAAATGGCTGGCCGCCCGCGCTACCTAAAACACGGCCTAGTGCTCGTTCCCGGCCGCCCGGGAGCATCCGCGGAAGAGGTCAAGCTCAGCCGAGTGATCAGCTGCAAGCAAGACCTCGCAGACAACTGCGAACAGGTCGTCGTCGGGCATCCGGACCGGCATACCGCGCTCGACAAGGTAGAGCTGAGCAAGCGCGGGCCCACCCTGCGCTTCAACACAGCTCCTGGCATCCGGAAGAACCCGGACGGTACCCAAGAGCCGATGGGTGACATCCTGCACATCTACACCTCCCGTTCCTGACACCAAACAGTGGTGGGCCGGGCGTCAGTTCTGCCTGGCCCACCACCACACCTGCGGCTACGCCCACCGCATCCCGATCGCGGACAGCTGCTCCATCCGGTCCTGGGACAGGTTCGCGGCCCGGCTGCGCTGGTTGCCGATCCACGCTCCGAGGCGGAGCTCCCGCTCCTCCTGGTCCTCGCCGACGATCCGTTCGACGTGCTTGCGAGGGACCCGCAGGTGCCCCTCGCGCTCGAGGAACTGGCGGGCGGCCTGGTAGTTCAGCGCCCACTTGTCGGCCTGCGTACGGCGCGGGGGCGACTTCTCCTCCTCGGTCGCGGCTGTGATCCCGAGGACCTGCTCGCACATCCACTGCTGCACGGTGGTGAGGTTGTCCCAGCCGAGCCGGACCGAGCGCACCCACCGTCCGAGGTCCTCGCCCTGGTGCACGACGGCACCCGGCTCCATCGGCAGCTCCCCGCCGGCCTTCTCCAGGTGGAGGCGGACGAGGTGGAAGGCCCGCTGCCACTCCACCGCCCAGCTCGGGCACCACGACGGGTCGACGTCGTCCAGCTGCTCGCGCCGCTCGGTCGTCAGCGCCCCGGCCGACGACTCCACCGGCAGGCCCTCGGCACGCCGCTGCTCGATCTCGTCGGCCTTGCGGGCTGCGGCCCGCGCGTTCTTCAGCCAGGTGCCCACCCGGTAGCCCTGGTGCGTGGCGTCCAGCGGCGCCAGGAGGTGCCCGTTCGTCTCGGCCCACCCGCGCGCGGCGGACAGGCCCTCCTCCCACGCGACGTCGAAGTGCGACCACACCATGCCCAGCTTCTCCAGCTGCGTGATGCGGTCCTCGTCCATGTCGCCGCGGGCGTAGAAGCGCCGGTTGTCGGCGATCCACTGCCCGAGCGGGAAGTTCGCGAGCGAGGCTGGCCACCCGGCCCCCTCCTCACCGCCGGGCACGCGGTAGGTGAAGGGCACCTTCATGTCGCCGTGCTCGCGGGCGAAGATGACGGCGGCCTCCACCCCGCGCCGCCAGTGCTCGTGCTCCGGGTTGAGTACCCGCAGGTTGATGAACGCGGCCAGCTGCGCCGGGTCGCGCGGAGTGGAGAACTTCAGCAGCTTCCACGCCGGGGTCGACGGCCCGCCGGACCCGTTCCCCTCACCCCGGCTCTCCTTGCCCTTCGCGGCCTTCTGGACGGGCTTGTAGGCGCTGGGAGCCTGCTGCTCGGCGAGCTGCTCCACCACCCGGGCGTCGTGCGCCCTGAGCGCCTCCAGGAGCTTCGCCAGCCCGCCGAACGCCCGGGAGGTGAGCATGTTGTCCGCGGTCTCGCCGGGCCCGAGCAGCACCGGCACGACCAGGCTGGCGAGCTTGCCCTCGCCGGGCTGCATCCGCAGCGCGCGGCCCACGGCTTGGACGAGGTCGGGCATCGAGCCCCGTACGTCGGCCCAGTACACGGAGTCGCAGTTCTTCGTGTCGACGCCCTCCCCGAGGACCTTCACCGAGCCCAGGAAGCCCTTCTCCACGACCGTGCCGTCCGTGGCGATGCCGTCGGCGAACTCCCCGAGAACCCGCCGCCGGTGGCCCGGCTTGTGCTCCCCGCACAGCCAGTCCGCCCAGATCGTGCGCGGGTACAGCTCGGGGTCGGCCGCGTGCAGCTGCGCGGCGACGGCGGGAAGGCCGGCCGCGAACGCCTCGGCCTCCTTCACGACGTGGTGAAAGACGAGCGTCCTGCGGAAGTTCTCCTCCGAGGACGCCTTGAGCAGCGCGGTCTGGAGCGCGGCGAGCCGGGCCCCGCGGACCTCGTCCGAGCGGCCTTCGGCGCCTAGGAGCTGCGCGGCCTGGAGCTGGGTGTCGGTGATGTCCACGCACACCACCTGGTACGGCGCACAGATTCCCCGGTCGATCGCATCCGAGAGGGTCAGGGTGAACGCTCTGCTGCCGAAGGGCCCGTTGGGGTCGTCCTCCATGCTCGCGACCAGCTCGCCGGGCGCGCCCTCGGCGTCCTCGTCCAGCTGCCACAGCCGGGGCGTGGCCGTCATGTAGAGGCGCCGCAGGGACGGAATCCGCAGGTTGTCGTGGACGACCGCCCACGGCTTGCCCAGCCGCCCCGACGTCCGGTGCGCCTCATCGACCACGATCAGGTCCCAGCCCGGAAGGCCGGCCTGGTGCGCGCGCTCCAGCGTGCCCAGCCCGAGCGAGGCGTACGTGGCGAACACGGTGACCTTGTCGAACGGCCGCACCCAGTCGACCAGCTCCTCCACATCTGTGGTGTTGGGGAAGGTGACGTCATCCCCCCGCAGGGAGGAGACCCCGATCATCGGGCCCGTACGACCCGCCACGCGCCACGCGGCCTCGGTCTGGGTGAGCAGATCCAGGGAGGGGACGAGCACCAGCACGCGGCCCGCACGGAGCTTCTCCGCGCTGCGGGCCGCGACCCGGGTCTTGCCGGATCCGGTAGCCATGATCACCTGAGTCCGGAGCCCCCTCGCCGGCACAAGTGATCTTGCAGGCAATTCGAGGGCACGGACAACCGCGTCCACGGCTTCCTGCTGAGCCGCCTCACGTTGATCAGTTCGGGTTGTGGTCGACATATCTGTCTGCCTTCTCCTAGGCTCTCAGATGGGCAGGAATCAGGAAACATGCACGTAAAAGCCATGTGATTGGCTACGGTGAACCTCACCGAAACCGGTTCGCAGCCTCGGACTGGTAGCGGGAAGCGTGATCGGAAACCGGTACAGCTCCCTTAATGGTGCTGCTATCTGAGTCCAGAGTCTTCCTGGTGCTTCAAAGTGAAGCACCAGGAATGGTGAAAGTCCCTCGAACGTGACTGAATTCTGTTACTGTTGCCTTATGGCCACCCCGGAAAGCAGCCTGACGGCCGGTCAACTCGGCCCCGCATCCGGCACCCCCGATCCCTGTTTGACCCGCCACTCTTCCGACTGTCCGTCACCCCTCTCCGCCCTTGCTGCTGTTGGTGGTCTGAGCCCCAGTGGGCGTGCCTCGCGGAGCGTGGTGCGCCTGTCCTGCGCGGGAGTTGGGCCCGCACCCCATCCCTGCTGGCGCGTCTTTTGTGGCTGGAGCGCAGCGGAGGCCACGGGTCGGCCGGAGGCCGGCCCCGGTCCACGGAGTGGGTCGGGCCCCCTTCGTTTTGCGGTGCGTGCGGAGCGCGTGCCGCTGGCGGTGGAGGCGGAGCGGAGCCGCCTCCGCTCACGCGGAGCGGGAGCGGTCGGGGCGCGGAGCGCCCCGAC
>NZ_JBHYMC010000035.1:0-66738 GCF_042742535.1 Streptomyces sp. NPDC058880 | reverse complement strand
CGGTCCCGGTCGGGTTATCCGGGCGGGCGCGCCGCGTGTACGCGGCGCGCCCTTTCCGTCCAGCGGCCGAGCCGCGGACCGGCCCTGCACGCGCGGGGTGACCCCCACCCCGTCGTACTGAGGAGTACCGCATGGCCCCCCGTCCCGCTCCGGGTGAGCTCACCTTCGTCGCTCCCCGCGGGGCCAAGAAGCCGCCCCGGCACCTCGCCGACATGACCCCGGCCGAGCGCCGCGAAGCGGTCGCCGCCATCGGCGAGAAGCCCTTCCGGGCCAAGCAGCTCTCCCAGCACTACTTCGCCCGCTACGCGCACGACCCCGCCGAGTGGACGGACATCCCCGCCGGCTCCCGGACCAAGCTCCAGCAGGAGCTCCTCCCGGACCTGATGAGCGTCATCCGGCACATCAGCTGCGACGACGACACCACCCGCAAGACCCTGTGGAAGCTGCACGACGGCACACTCGTCGAGTCCGTGCTGATGCGCTATCCCGACCGGGTCACCATGTGCATCTCCTCGCAGGCCGGCTGCGGCATGAACTGTCCCTTCTGTGCCACCGGCCAGGCTGGTCTGGACCGCAACCTCTCCACCGCCGAGATCGTGCACCAGATCGTCGACGGCATGCGCGCCCTGCGCGACGGCGAGGTGCCCGGCGGCCCCGCCCGGCTGTCGAACATCGTCTTCATGGGCATGGGCGAGCCCCTGGCCAACTACAACCGCGTCGTCGGCGCCATCCGCCGGCTCACGGACCCGGAGCCCGACGGCCTCGGTCTGTCCCAGCGCGGCATCACGGTCTCCACGGTCGGCCTGGTCCCGGCCATGCTGCGGTTCGCCGACGAGGGCTTCAAGTGCCGCCTCGCGGTCTCGCTGCACGCGCCGGACGACGAGCTGCGCGACACCCTGGTCCCGGTGAACACCCGCTGGAAGGTCCGCGAGGTCCTCGACGCGGCCTGGGAGTACGCCGAGAAGTCCAGCCGCCGGATCTCGATCGAGTACGCCCTGATCCGCGACATCAACGACCAGGCCTGGCGCGGTGACCTCCTGGGACGGCTGCTCAAGGGCAAGCGCGTGCACGTCAACCTGATCCCGCTGAACCCGACCCCCGGATCCAAGTGGACCGCCTCGCGGCCCGAGGACGAGAAGGCTTTCGTGGAGGCCATCGCCCGCCACGGCGTGCCCGTGACCGTACGGGACACCCGGGGCCAGGAGATCGACGGCGCGTGCGGCCAGCTGGCCGCTTCGGAGCGCTGACGTCCGCTTCTGACCGGTCCCATTCGGCCACGAGGTACCCTGTGGCCGAACCAATTGCATATTCCGACAGGGGAGCGCCACAGCGCTGAGAGTGCGGTATCCGTCATCCGCAGACCCTCTGAACCTCGCCCCGGTCATTCGGGGTAGGAAGTTCGGTCACCACTCAAGCTGTTGCGCCCTGCCCGGCGTCCGCTCCCACAGAGCGCCGGGCAGGGCCGCGTCTTCTCCTGGTCATCCCAGGAGGAATCACCAGTGAGCACCACCAGGAAGATCGCGGGCGCTGCGCTCGCGGCCGCGCTGGGCGTCACCACGCTCAGCGCCTGCGGCGGCGGCGACGCCAAGGACAAGGCCGCGGGCACCAGCGACGCCCCGAAGTCCAAGACCGTCACGCTCGTCTCCCACGACTCCTTCAACGTGACCGAGTCGGTCCTCAAGGAGTTCGAGCAGCAGAGCGGTTACACCGTCAAGGTGCTGAAGTCCGGTGACGCCGGCGCCGCCCTGAACCAGGAGATCCTCACCAAGGGCTCCCCCCGCGGCGACGTCTTCTTCGGCGTCGACAACACCCTGCTCTCGCGTGCCCTCGACAACGGCATCTTCACCCCGTACGAGGCCAAGGGCCTGGCCGACGTGAAGCCCGAGTACGTGCTCGACAGCGAGCACCGGGTCACCCCGGTCGACACCGGCGACATCTGCGTCAACTACGACAAGGCCTACTTCGCCGACAAGAAGATCGCCCCGCCGCAGACGCTCGACGACCTGACCAAGCCCGAGTACAAGAACCTGCTGGTGGTCGAAAACGCCGCGACGTCCTCTCCCGGCCTCGGATTCATGCTCGCCTCCGTCGGCAAGTACGGCGAGGAGGGCTGGCAGGACTACTGGAGCAAGCTGAAGGCCAACGGCGTCGAGGTCGTCGACGGCTGGGAGCAGGCCTACAACGAGCGCTTCTCCGGATCCGCGGGCGGTAAGAAGGCCAAGGGCGACCGCCCCCTGGTCGTCTCCTACGCCTCCAGCCCGCCGGTCGAGGTGCTGTACGGCGAGCCGCAGCCGGCCGAGGCCCCCACAGGCGTCGCCACCGGCACCTGCTTCCGCCAGACCGAGTTCGCGGGCCTGCTCAAGGGCGCGAAGAACGAGGAGGGTGGCAAGGCCCTCGTGGACTTCCTGATCAGCAAGAAGTTCCAGGAGGACATGCCGCTCCAGATGTTCGTGAACCCCGTGACCAAGGACGCCGCGCTGCCGGAGCTGTTCACCAAGCACGGCGTGGTGGTCGACAAGCCGGAGAACGTGGCACCGGAGACCATCGCCAAGAACCGTGAGCAGTGGGTCAAGGCATGGACCGCACTGGTCGTGAAGTAGCCGCCACGAAGGAGCCGGGAGCGGCGTCGGCCGACGACGCCGCCCCGGTCCCCGGACCGGGGCGGGCACCCGGGCGGGGCGGGAGCGGGCGGGCCACCGCCGTCCGCCTCGCCCTGATGGCCGCCCCCCTCGCCTTCTTCGGGCTGTTCTTCGCCTACCCCGTCGCGGCGATCGTCGGCCGCGGCCTCAAGACCGACACCGGATGGCAGTTCGGCCGGATCGGCGAGGTCCTGTCCCGGCCCGACATCGCCGGCGTGCTCTGGTTCACCACCTGGCAGGCGTTCGCCTCCACCGCGCTCACCTTGCTGATCGCGCTCCCCGGCGCGTACGCCTTCGCACGCCTTGAGTTCCCCGGCAAACAGCTGCTGCGGGCGGTGGTGACCGTGCCGTTCGTGCTCCCGACCGTGGTCGTGGGCACCGCCTTCCTCGCTCTGCTCGGGCGCGGCGGCATGCTGGAGGAGCTGGCGGGCGTCCGGCTCGACACCACCGTCTGGGCGATCCTGCTCGCCCACGTCTTCTTCAACTACGCCGTCGTCGTCCGTACCGTCGGCGGCCTGTGGGCCCAGCTCGATCCGCGCCAGGAGGAGGCCGCCCGGGTGCTGGGCGCCGGCCGGTTCGCCGCCTGGCGGCGGGTGACGCTGCCCGCGCTCGCCCCGGCCGTGGCCGCGGCCTCCCTGATGGTGTTCCTCTTCACCTTCAGCTCCTTCGGCGTCGTGCTGATCCTGGGCGGACCCGCCTACTCCACCCTGGAGGTGGAGGTCTACCGGCAGACCGCGCAGCTGCTGGACCTGCCGACGGCGGCCGTGCTGACGATGGTGCAGTTCGCCGCCATCGGCGCGATCCTCGCCCTGCACGCCTGGACGGTGCGTCGGCGCGAGACCGCACTGCGCCTGGTCGACCCGGGCCGTACCGCGCACCGGCCGCACGGTGGGGCGCAGCACACCCTCCTGGGCGGGGTCCTGCTCACCATCGGGCTGCTGATCGTGGCGCCGCTGGCCGTGCTCGTCGAGCGGTCCTTCGACACCCCCGGTGGCTACGGCCTCGGCTTCTACCGGGCCCTGCAGGACGCCGGCGCCGGCGGCGGCACCTTCCTGGTACCGCCGCTGGAGGCGATCTGGAACTCCCTGCAGTACGCGCTCGCCGCCACCGCGGTCGCCCTGGTCGTCGGGGGACTCGCGGCCGCGGTCCTGACCAGGCGCGGCGGCCGCTTCGTACGCGGCTTCGACGCGATGCTGATGCTCCCGCTGGGGGTGTCCGCCGTGACGGTCGGCTTCGGCTTCCTGATCACCCTGGACGAGCCGCCGCTGGATCTGCGGACCTCGTGGATCCTGGTGCCGCTGGCCCAGGCCCTGGTCGGCGTGCCCTTCGTCGTACGGACCATGCTGCCGGTACTGCGCGCGGTGGACGGACGGCTGCGGGAGGCCGCCGCCGTGCTGGGCGCGTCACCGCTGCGCGCCTGGCGGGAGGTGGACCTGCCGCTGGTGCGGCGGGCGCTGCTGATCGCGGCCGGGTTCGCCTTCGCCGTGTCGCTGGGCGAGTTCGGCGCGACCGTCTTCATCGCGCGGCCGGACCGGCCGACGCTGCCGGTGGCCGTGGCGCGGCTGCTGGGACGGGCCGGCGAACTGAACTACGGGCAGGCGATGGCCCTGAGCACCATCCTGATGCTGGTGTGCGCGGTCTCCCTGCTGGCGCTGGAGCGGCTGCGTCCCGACAAGACCTCCGGAGAGTTCTGATGACCCTGCTTCAGCTGGAAGGGGTGTCGGTCCGCTTCGGCGAGCGCGCGGTCGTCGACTCCGTGGACCTGACGGTGGACGAGCACGAGACCGTGTGCGTGCTGGGTCCGAGCGGCAGCGGGAAGTCCACACTGCTGCGGGTGGTGGCCGGGCTCCAGCAGGTGTCCGGGGGACGCGTGCTGCTGGACGGCGCCGACCAGGCCGCCGTACCCGTGCACCGGCGCGGCGTGGGCCTGATGTTCCAGGACCACCAGCTCTTCCCGCACCGCGATGTCGGCGCGAACGTCTCCTTCGGCCTGCGGATGCGCGGCGGCGGCCGTGCCGGGGGCCGCCGGACGTACCCCGACCGGGTCGCCGAACTGCTCGAACTGGTGGGGCTCCCCGGGGCACAGGGCCGCGCCGTGGCCTCCTTGTCCGGGGGAGAGCAGCAGCGGGTGGCGCTGGCCCGGGCCCTGGCGCCCTCGCCGCGGCTGTTGATGCTCGACGAACCGCTCGGCCAGCTGGACCGGGGGCTGCGGGAGCGGCTCGTGGTCGAGCTGCGAGGGCTGTTCTCACGCCTGGGCACGACGGTCCTGGCCGTCACGCACGACCAGGGGGAGGCCTTCGCGCTGGCCGACCGGGTGGTGGTGATGCGGGATGGCCGGATCGCTCAGGCCGGAACGCCACTTGAGGTGTGGCAGCGGCCCGCCTCGGAGTTCGTGGCACGCTTCCTGGGCTTCGAGAACGTGGTCGCGGCGACGGTGACGGGCGCGGTCGCCGCGACCGCGTGGGGCCGGGTCCCGGTCCCGGCCGGCTCCCCCGAAGGGGAACAGCGGCTGCTGGTCCGCCCGGCGGGAGTCGTGCTCCGCGAGGAGGCGGGCCTGGGCTGTGAGGTGGTGTCCCGGACCTTCCGCGGCACGCACGTCGGCCTGCGGCTGCGGCCGGGGAGCGGCCCGGTACTGGAGGCGGAGTGCGGACTGGCGGGGGCCCCGGCCGTCGGCGACCGGGTCGCCGTGGCCTTCACCCCCGCCGAGGTGGTCGTCCTCCCGCCGGGCGATCGGTAGGACGGGCTCAGGCCGCCTTCGGCAGGATGCCGTCGCAGGCGATGGGCAAGTGCCGGGGTCCGCGGAGCACCGCGTTCTGGCGGTACGGGGGCGGGTCCTCCAGCAGCCGGGGGTTGTCCAGTCGGCGGGCCAGCGCGCTCAGTGCCAGCTGCGCCTCCTGCCGGGCGAGCGGGGCGCCGAAGCAGCTGTGGATGCCGCTGCCGAGGCCGAGGTGCTGGTTGTCCTTGCGGTCGGGGTCGAAGCGGTCGGGGTTCTCGAAGCGCTTCGGGTCGCGGTTGCCGGACGCCAGGACCAGCCACAGTGAGGCGCCCTTGGGAATGGAGACCCCCGCGACCTCGATGTCGCAGAGCGTGGAGCGCTGCGGTACGAGCTGCACCGGCGGCTCGTACCGCAGGAGCTCTTCCACGATCGGGACCGACAGGGCGGGGTCCTCGCGCAGCCGCTGCAGGACGTCCGGGTGGCGCAGCAGGGTCAGCATCCCGTTCGTGATCAGGTTGACCGTGGTCTCGTGACCGGCGATCAGCAGCAGCGCGGAGGTGCTGAGCGCCTCCATCGTGGTCATCGCGCCGTCCGGGCCGTCCGAGGTCGCCAGCTGGGACAGCATGTCGTCGCCGGGGTTCTTGCGCCGCTCCTCGATCAGCCCGGCCAGGTACATGCCCAGCTCCATGCGGGCATCTGTCATGCTCTTGGCCCGCTGGCCGGGGTCCCCGTCCGGATCGGGGTCCAGGCTGGCGGCCAGGGTGTCCGCCCAGACGTGGAAGCGCGGTTCGTCCTCGCGCGGGACTCCGAGCAGCCGGCAGATCACCGAAACCGGGAACGGGTACGCGAACTGGTCGACCAGGTCGACCCGGTCCAGCGTCCCGGAGGTGCCGATGCCGTCGATGAGACCGTCCACGAGGCCGTGGAGTTCGTCGCGCATGTCGTGCACCCGGCGCGGGGCGTGCGGCGGCCCGAACGGACGGTTGGTGATCCTCCGCAGGCGGTCGTGGTCCGGCGGGTCGAGCCTGAGGAAGGAGGGCGGCAGGTCCGCCCCCTCCTCGTCGGCCGACTGTCCCAGCGGATCGTCACCGGTGGCCTTCAGGTTGCGTGCGTCCGAGCTGATCCTCGGGTCGTGCAGCAGGCTCCGGATCTCGTAGTAGGTGCTGACCACGTACGGACCGTCCCCATCGTGGGACACCGGGGTCTTGCGGAGCTCTTCGTAGAGCGGATACGGGTCGGCCCGGTTCGCGTAGTCGATGATCTCCCGCAGCAGGGCTTGTGTCATGACGGGTCCTCGTGGTCCTCGGGGCGGTCGCGGCGCGGTCAGCGCCCGGGGGTGAAGGTCATCTTGCGGTCGGCCGGCGAGTAGCCGCTGAGGGTGATGGTCGGGCCGTGGGTCGGCACCGAGGGGTCGGGGAAGTCCGCCGGTACCGGCTTGTTCCCCTCCGGCCTGCGGTCCACCGTGGAGAACGGCGGCGGGAACGGCGCGGTGCTTTCGATCTGGTGCTCGTAGAACGGCAGCCAGCGGCAGTTGTCGAAGGTCACGGCCGCGATCACCCGCCCCTGGTAGCCGTAGACGGCCGCGAACCGGCGCTCGGCCGGCGAGCCCTGCGTGATCATGATCTCGGTGCCCATCGGCGGCACCCCGACCGACTTGATGTTCACGCCGAACTGCGAGGACCAGAAGGCCGGCACCCACAGGTGGGGGCGGCGGTCCGCGCTCACGCTGAGCATGTTGTGCGCGGCGGTGTCGGCCTGTGCGACGGCGTTGCCCCAGTGCTCCAGGGACAGGAACTGGTAGCCGAACAGGGCGTGCGGGGAACGTGCCACGTCTCCCGCCACATAGATGTCGTCGGTGACGATGCCCCGGACGTCGAAGGCCCGGCAGCCCGCGTCGCAGGCGATGCCCCGGGGGCCGGCGCCCAGTCCGGAACCGGCGAGCCACTCGGTGTTGCGCTGCGCACCGAGGGAGACGACCACCACGTCCGCCTCGACGGTGGCGCCGTCGGACAGGTGGGCGGCGCGGACCCGCCCGGAGGGGTCGCCCTCCAGGGCGGTGACCATGACACCGGTGCGCAGGTCGACCTCGTGCTCGCGGTGCATCTCGGCCGCCACCTCGCCGATCACCCCGCCGAGCGCGCCGACGAGCGGAGCGGAGCCGCGTTCGGCGACGGTCACGTTCAGACCGCGTTCCCGGCAGGCGGAGGCGATCTCGGACCCGGTGAACCCGGCTCCGATGACGAGCACCCGGCGTGGGCTGTCGGTGAGGGCGCGCTGCAGTCCCACGGCGTCGTCGCGGGTGCGCAGGACGAAGACCCCGTCGAGGGAGGCTTCCTCCGCGTTGGGCCAGGGCCGGGCGCGCACGCCGGTGGCGATCAGCAGTCGGTCGTACTCGACCTCGTCGCCGTTGCCGAGCCGGACCCGGCGGGCGGCCATGTCCAGGCCCGTCGCGGGCACTCCGAGCCGCCAGTCGGCGTCGATCGCCCGGCGGCGGGGGAGCGTCGTGTGGTCCGCCACCGCGTTGCCCAGCAGGACCTGCTTGGACAGCGGGGGCCGGTCGTAGGGCTCGTGGGGTTCGTCGCCGATCAGCGTGAGCGAACCGGCGAACCCCTTCTCCCGCATGGTCTCGGCGGCCCGGAGCCCCGCGAGCGAAGCGCCGACGATGACGATGCGGCCTTCGCGCTTGAGGTGCTCCAGGGCGCCGTCGTGTGCGCCGGCAGTGGTCACCGCGGGCCTCCGGAGGGAGCGCTGGAACCGGCGGCGTCCGCGGCCGGCATGTTCGCCATGTCCTCGTCCGTGAGTTCGAGGAGGATGGCCTGGACCGGGCACGCGGCCACGGCGCGCAGTACGTCCTCACGCTGCTCGGGCGGTGCCTCCGGGTTGTAGAGGAGCGACTCGTCGCCGTGCATGGCGAAGACGTCCGGAGCGAGGAAGGCGCACTGGGCGTATCCCTGACAGCGGTTCAGGTCGACGACAAGCCTCATGACAGATCCGCCTTTCCCTCGGCTCCTGCGTCCCCGTCGCCCCCGTGCCCTCCCTTTCACCAGCATGCACGTCGGGTCCGTCGGCCGCCTGCCGAGGTGTGCAGGCACAGGTCAGGGCGGGTCCGACCGGTCTGTCGGGCCGGCCGGACCCGCGGGTGCGGTGTCGCGGCGGGCGCGCAGGATGTACACGCTGACGATCAGCGCCCAGGCGGGGAACAGCAGCTCGGACCAGGGCACGCCGGAACCCACCACGATCAGGGCCAGCCCGATGACCGTGCCCAGCAGGGTCAGCGGCCGGGGGAAGGCGCCGAGCATCCGCGCGATGGTGGAGGTCGCCAGGACGAAGACGGCCGCGACCCGCATGGCGTAGGTCGCGAGGAGGGTGTAGGCGTAATGGCGGCCGAAGTCGGAGGGCGCCCCCTCGCTGAGCACGGTGCCGGCCGCCGCGGCGGCGGCGAACAGGGTGGCGACGAAGACGAAGCCGCTGCCGAGGAACACGGTGGCGACGAAACGGTCCTCCGCGTCGCCGGTGTGCGTGCGCAGGGCCCCCATGAACCACAAGAAGAAGATGCCCGCAAAGGGCACGATCTCCAGCGACACCTGCACGGCCCAGCGGTGGTCCGGGGCGATCGTCGCGTCGGGGCCGCCGGAGGGGATGGCGATCCGCATCAAGGCGATCGCCGTCGCCAGCAGCAAGGCGAAGGCGACTCCCGCCATTCCGGCCGCGCGCCGTGTCTTGAACCGGTCGGTCCTGCGTTCCACACGTCCCTCACTCTCTCCCCAGGTCCAGCAAGCGGCAGACGCTGCCGTGCCACCACCGGGGACGGCCGGCCGGGTGACGGCCGGCCGGGAGAGCGGGGACCGGACGTCAGCCGACCGGCTCCGGCTCCGGCTCCGCCACCGGCACCGGGGCCGGCTCCTCGGCGCCTTCGTGCTTGCCGTACCAGGCCACCGCCACCGCGCCGGTCACGGCCATGACGAAACCGACCACCGCCAGCCAGGCCAGGCCCGGGCGCGAGGCGTCACCGAGCCAGAGCACGCCGATCGCCCCGGGCAGGACCGTCTCGCCCACGACGAGGGCGGCGGTGGCTCCGTTCACCGAGCCGATCTGCAGCGCGACGGTGTGCAGGTACATGCCGCCGACGCCGGCCAGCAGGATGGCGTAGAGGGCCGGGTCGGTGAGGAGGGTGCCGAGGTCGAACGGGTCGACGCCGTCGAGGATGCGGACGCCGACGCCGAGCGCGCCGAATCCCAGCCCCGACAGCAGGCCCGCCAGGATCGCGGCCCCGCCGCCCAACAGGCGGACGGCCACCGTGCCGCCCACCATCAGCAGTGCGGTGATCCCCAGCAGCCACCAGTGCGTGGACATGGGCGCGTGGTGGCCGCCCTCGTGGCCGGCCGCCGTCGCCAGCAGCACCAGCGCGGTGCACACGACACCGATGGAGGCCCATTCCCGGCGGGTCAGCCGGATGCCGAGCATCTTCACGCTCAGGACGGCCGTGATGACCAGGTTGGCACTGATCACGGTCTGGGAGAGGAAGAGCGGAAGGAGGCGGGCGGCCAGGGCACCGAGCCCGAAGCCGACGAAGTCCAGGATGGTTCCGACGATGAACTCCCAGGTCATCGCCGCCTTCGCGGTGGACGAGAGATTCGGGCCGCCGTGGGCGGTCACCCCGGCGGCGGCCGGGGACGTCCGGGCGGCACGGCGCGATCCGATGGCTTGCAGCACGGATCCCGTGCCGTAGCAGATGGATGCCGCGACAGCGGTCAGCAAGCCTATGAGCACCGATGGCTCCGTTCACGTCTGGCAGGTTTTGCGGTACCTCTGCCAGACGTGGGAACGGGCCCGGAAGTTGCCTGTGGAGCTCAGCTCATCGAAGCGAGCACGTCGGGGACCTCGTCCACCGAGTCGACGAGCGCGATCCGCGACTCCATCGCCCGGCCCCGGGCCAGCGCCGTCAGCAGGGGCCAGGCCGGCAGATGCTCGGTCCAGTGGCTGCGGCCGACCAGGACCATCGGTGCCGGCTCGCCACGGGATCCGTAGTAGTTCGGCGTCGCGTCGTCGAATATCTCCTGGACGGTGCCGGCCGCGCCGGGCAGGAACACCACGCCCGCCGTGGACCGGGCCAGCAGCCCGTCCTCCCGGGTGGCGTTCGCGAAGTACTTGGCGATGTGCGCCGCGAAGGCGTTCGGCGGCTCGTGTCCGTAGAACCAGGTGGGGATGCCCACCGAGTCGCCGCCGCCGGGCCAGCGCTCCCGTACGGAGAAGGCCGCGCGCGCCCAGTCGGACACCGACGGCTCGAAGGACGGAGCCTTGGCCAGCAGTTCCAGGGACTCCGCGAGGGCCTCGTCCGGGGCCGGTGCCAGGTAGGCGCCCAGGTTGGCGGCCTCCATCGCGCCGGGGCCGCCGCCCGTGGCCACGGTCAGCCCGGACCGGGTCAGGGTCCGGCCGAGTTCCGCGGCGTCGCGGTAGTCCGCACTGCCCCGGGACATGGCGTGGCCGCCCATCACACCCACCACACGGGCGGCGGCGAGGTGTTCGTCGAGGGCGTCGGAGACCGCGTCGTCGTGGACGGAGCGCAGCATCGAGGAGAAGACGTCACGGTCGGCCGCGGTCTCCTGGAACCATGCGTACGTCGTGGCGTCCGGGGTCGCCTCGTAGCCGTCCGGCAGCCCCTCGAAGAGCTCCTCCGGCGTGTAGAGCAGGCTCCGGTACGGGTTGAAGGGCAGGTCGGGAACGGGCGGGAAGACCAGGGCGCCGTCCGCGCGCACCTTGGCCGAGGCATCGGGCTCCATCGCGCAGCCCAGGAAGACGGCCGCCGAGGTGTCGGCGGCCAGCAGGGCGAACGTCCGGTCCAGCAGGCTGACCGACTGGATCCGGTAGCCGCTGAGCGAGCCGCCTGCCACGACCTGGTCGAATTCGGCGAGCGTCTCGATCTCGATGTCTGCGTTGACCATTCGGCCCACCCTAAGGGCTGGATCCCTCAGCGGGTCAGCGCCAGCGACGTCAGCTGCGCCACACCCCAGGTGAGCGGTACGCACACGGCCACCAGCGCGGCGGCCCGCAGCCCCGCCGCGGTACGCAGGACCCGTGCGGGGGCTGCCGGATCGGGCATCGCCCCGCGTCCGGCGGACTCGGTCCGGCGGCTTTCCACGGCGGATGTGAGAAGGGTCGCTGCGGCGCACAGCGCCACCAAGGCGGCGGCCGGCCAGGCCAGCGGACCGAGCGGCACGTGGAGTCCGCCCCGGTCCCGCAGGGCGAGGGCCGTCAGGGCCCCGGCGGCCACGGAGCACAGCACGCCCAGCGGCGGCCCGATGCGGGAGGCCTGTCGTTGCAGGGACCGTCCGGCCAGCAGCCGGAGCGCGCCCGGGCGGACGGCCTGCACCAGGCTTCCGCAGGCGTAGGCCAGACCGGGTCCCGCGAGGGCGAGCCCGGCGGCGGTCAGCGTCCAGCCCGCGAGGACCCCGCCGCCGTTCCGGCCGGCGTAGGCCTCGGTGGCGAGCCCGCAGGCGGTGAGCGCGATGCCCCAGGGCAGGGCGGTCTGCGGAGCCAGCTGCCGGTGCGGACGCAGCGCGAGGACGGTGGCGGCCGACGCGGTCAGCGGGACGAGGGCCAGCAGCGTCAGGGCGGACGCGACGGGCAGCGGCTGCTCGGCGTGCAGGAGCAGGGCGCCGGAGCCGTCGAACGGCAGGCCGGAGAGGTCCCCGCGCAGGTGCAGGAAGAGGGCCAGGGCCAGGGCGCTGCCCAGGGCGCAGGCGACGGCCGTGGAGATCGCGGCGGTCAGGGCCAGGCGTACGGGTCCCAGTCCGGCGGCGTCCAGTCCCTCGCGGGGCCGGGTGGCCGGGTCGGCCCGGGCGACGGCGACGGCGAAGTGAACCGTCGCGGCCAGCGGGACCAGCGCCCACAGCAGGCGGGGGAACGATCCGGCGGGCCGGGCCATGGCTCCGGCGAGTACGTAGAGCAGCAGGAACCCGGTCCCGGCCGAGGCGGTGGCGACGAGCAGCCGCCGCAGCTGGACGAGGGGCCGGGAGCCGCGGGCTAGGCGGAGAGCGAGCACGCTGCCTGGCCCTCCGGAGTGTCGGGGAGCGGGGACGCGGAGGTGTCCACCGTGAGGTGGCCGTCGACCAGGGGCAGGCGGCGGTCCGCGACGGCCGCCGTGGCCTCGTCGCCGGTGGCCAGCAGCACGGTGATCCCGTGGGAGCGGGCCGCGGTGGTGAGCGCCCGCAGGAGCAGGGCCCGGTCGGCCCGGTGCAGCGGGGCCGTGGGCTCGTCCGCGTAGATCACCGAGGGCACGTGGACCAGGGCCCGGGCCAGGGCGACCCGCTGGCACTCGGCCCGGGTCAGGGCCGCCGGACGCTTGCGAGCGAGGGCACCGATGTCGAGCCGGTCGAGCCAGGCGCAGGCGGCGTGCTTGGCGCTGCGGTGGGAGGCCCCGGCGAGCAGCAGCGGCAGGGCGGCGTTCTCCCAGATCTTCAGCTCGGGCAACAGCCCCGGTTCGGGACCGAGCCAGCCGAAGCGGTCGCGCCGCAGGCGCTCGCGGGACAGCTCTCCCAGGGTGTGCACGGGGACGCTGTTGAACCAGACCTCGCCCTCGGAGGGGAGCAGCTGCCCGGACAGGCAGCGCAGCAGCGTGGTCTTGCCGCTGCCGCGGGGTCCGGTCAGGGCCACGATCTCGCCCTGGCGGACTCCGAGGGAGACACTGACGAGAGCGGGCGCACCGTCGTGCGCGTAGTGAAGGGACCGAGCCCAGAGCACGTCGTTGTCCGGCGGGGCATTCTCCGGTGGGGCCACCATGGCGTACACCTCCGTCCGAGGGAACGAAACGGAGCCCTTCCGGTCACTGGCGCCGCAATGAGATGTAAAGAGATGAACCGCTTGAATGCTGACAGCACGCGGCCCGGACCCCCGCGTTCTCACTCGAACGGAGGATCCGGGCCGGGTGTTCGGACGGTCGCGCCCCGGGCTGGCCGACGGTCGTGCCCGAGGGCTGTCTAGGGACCGGTCAGAGCTTGGTCCAGGCCTCGGTGAGCACCGAGCGCAGGATGCCCTCGATCTCGTCGAAGGTGCCCTGGTCCGCCGTCAGCGGCGGCGCCAGCTGGATGACCGGGTCGCCGCGGTCGTCGGCCCGGCAGTACAGGCCGTTCTCGAAGAGCGCCTTGGAGAGGAAGCCGTAGAGCACGCGCTCGGTCTCCTCGTCCGTGAAGGACTCCTTCGTGACCTTGTCCTTGACGAGCTCGATGCCGTAGAAGTAGCCGTTGCCGCGGACGTCGCCGACGATCGGCAGGTCGTGCAGCTTCTGCAGCGTCTGCAGGAAGGCGCTCTCGTTGTCCAGCACGTGCTGGTTGAGGCCTTCCTTGTCGAAGATGTCGAGGTTGGCGAGGGCCACGGCGGAGGACACCGGGTGTCCGCCGAAGGTGTAGCCGTGCAGGAAGGTGTTCTCGCCCTTGTAGAACGGCTCGGCGATGCGGTCCGAGACGATGCAGGCGCCGATCGGGGAGTAGCCCGAGGTCATGCCCTTGGCGCAGGTGATCATGTCCGGCACGTAGCCGAACTTGTCGCAGGCGAACATCGTGCCGAGGCGGCCGAAGGCGCAGATCGTCTCGTCGGAGACGAGGAGCACGTCGTACTCGTCGCAGATCTCGCGGACCCGCTGGAAGTAGCCGGGCGGCGGCGGGAAGCAGCCGCCGGCGTTCTGGACCGGCTCCAGGAAGACGGCGGCGACGGTGTCGGCGCCCTCGAAGAGGATCTGCTGCTCGATCTGGTCGGCGCACCAGCGGCCGAAGGCCTCGGGGTCGTCGCCGTAGATCGGGGCGCGGTAGATGTTGGTGTTGGGCACCTTGTGCGCGCCGGGCACCAGCGGCTCGAACGGAGCCTTGAGGGCCGGCAGACCCGTGATCGACAGGGCGCCCTGCGGGGTGCCGTGGTAAGCGACCGCGCGCGAGATGACCTTGTACTTGGTGGGCTTGCCCTGCAGCTTGTAGAACTGCTTGGCGAGCTTCCAGGCGGTCTCGACGGCCTCGCCGCCGCCGGTGGTGAAGAAGACCTTGTTCAGGTCGCCCGGGGCGTAGTTGGCCAGGCGCTCGGCGAGCTCGACGGCCATGGGGTGGGCGTAGGACCACACGGGGAAGAAGGCCAGTTCCTGCGCCTGCTTGTAGGCGACCTCGGCCAGTTCCTTGCGGCCGTGACCGGCGTTGACCACGAACAGGCCGGCGAGACCGTCGAGGTAGCGCTTGCCCTTGTCGTCGAAGATGTAGGTGCCCTCACCACGGACGATGGTCGGGACGGGGGAGTTCTCGTAGGACGACATGCGGGTGAAGTGCATCCACAAGTGGTCGTACGCGGTCTTGGACAGGTCCTGGGTCACGGTTATCGGGTTCCCCACATGTAGGTCTGCTTCTTCAGCTTCAGGTAAACGAAGCTTTCGGTAGACCGCACGCCGGGGAGCGTGCGGATCTTCTTGTTGATCGTTTCCAGCAGGTGGTCGTCGTCCTCGCAGACGATCTCCACCATCAGGTCGAACGAGCCGGCGGTCATCACCACGTACTCGCACTCGGCCATCGCGGTCAGCGCGTCGGCCACCGGGTCGAGGTCGCCCTCGACGTTGATGCCGACCATCGCCTGGCGCCGCAGGCCCACGGTGAGCGGGTCGGTGACGGCGACGATCTGCATGACGCCCTGGTCGAGCAGCTTCTGCACGCGCTGGCGTACGGCCGCCTCGGAGAGGCCGACGGCCTTGCCGATCGATGCATAGGGACGGCGACCGTCCTCCTGCAGTTGCTCGATGATCGCCAGGGACACAGCATCGACCGAAGGGGACGGTTGTCTGTTCCTGGAATCTGCGCTTCGACTGACCACGACCTCACTGTGCACGAGGGTCGTCTGTTCCGCAAGACGGAATCGATGAAATTCGTTGTCTGCCGACTCTGATCTCACTGATTTCGTAGGTGGTGGCGTCCGGGTCTGTCGAAAGCCTCCGCCAAGGGGCTAGGCTTTGGTAAACGTCTCAATCGTTGGACATGTGATCAGGAGTGTGGCTGTAGTGACCACCGAACTGCGTCGTCTGCGCAACTACATCGGCGGGGAGTTCAAGGACGCCGCCGACGGGCGGACCACCGAGGTGGTCAACCCGGCCACCGGCGAGGTGTACGCCACCGCCCCGCTCTCGGGCCAGGCCGATGTCGACGCCGCCATGGCCGCGGCCGCGGCCGCGTTTCCCGGCTGGCGCGACACGACCCCCGCCGAGCGCCAGAAGGCCCTGCTGAAGATCGCGGACGCCTTCGAGGCGCGCGCCGACGAGCTGGTCGCCGCCGAGTCGGAGAACACCGGCAAGCCGCTGGGCCTCACGGCCAGCGAGGAGCTGCCGCCGATGGTGGACCAGATCCGCTTCTTCGCGGGTGCGGCCCGTCTGCTGGAGGGTCGCTCGGCCGGCGAGTACATGGACGGGATGACCTCGATCATCCGCCGCGAGCCGGTCGGCGTCTGTGCCCAGGTCGCGCCGTGGAACTACCCGATGATGATGGCCGTGTGGAAGTTCGCCCCGGCCATCGCGGCGGGCAACACGGTCGTGCTCAAGCCGTCCGACACCACTCCGGCCTCCACCGTCCTGATGGCGGAGATCATCGACTCGGTCCTGCCCAAGGGCGTCTTCAACGTCATCTGCGGCGACCGTGAGACCGGTCGGGCCATGGTCGAGCACGCGACCCCGGCGATGGCCTCCATCACCGGATCGGTGCGCGCCGGCATGCAGGTCGCCGAGAGCGCCTCCAAGGACGTCAAGCGCGTCCACCTGGAGCTCGGCGGCAAGGCGCCGGTCGTCGTCTTCGAGGACGCCGACATCCCCAAGGCCGTCGAGGACATCGCGGTCGCCGGTTACTTCAACGCCGGCCAGGACTGCACCGCGGCCACCCGCGTGCTCGTGCACGAGTCGATCCACGACGAGTTCGTGGCCGCGCTGGCCAAGGCCGCCGCTGACACGAAGACCGGCGCGCCGGACGACGAGGACGTGCTGTACGGCCCGCTGAACAACCCGAACCAGCTCCAGCAGGTCGCGGGCTTCATCGAGCGGCTCCCGGCCCACGCCAAGGTCGAGGCGGGCGGCCACCAGGTCGGCGAGAAGGGCTACTTCTACGCCCCGACCGTGGTCTCCGGCCTCAAGCAGGACGACGAGATCATCCAGAACGAGGTCTTCGGCCCCGTCATCACCGTCCAGTCCTTCACGGACGAGTCCCAGGCCCTGGAGTACGCGAACGGCGTCGAGTTCGCCCTCGCCTCCTCCGTGTGGACCAAGGACCACGGCCGCGCGATGCGGATGTCCAAGAACCTCGACTTCGGCTGCGTGTGGATCAACACCCACATTCCGCTGGTCGCCGAGATGCCGCACGGCGGTTTCAAGAAGTCCGGATACGGCAAGGACCTGTCCGCCTACGGCTTCGAGGACTACACCCGCATCAAGCACGTGATGACCTCGCTCGACGGCTGATCGGCAGCATCGATCACAGCAGGGCGTCGAAGGGGCGGGCAGTAGACAACATGTCTATTGCCCGCCCCTTCGGCGTTCGCTGAGGCTGTGCCCATGCCTCGACTCGCCTTCTCCCGCCGTGCCGCGCTCTCCGGAATCGGTGCCGCGGGCCTGTCGGCCGCCCTCGCCGGATGCGGTGTTCCCCCCGCCTACGTGCCCGAGGGAGGGCGCGTGGGCCCCGACCGCTCGGAGAGCGACCGCAGCGTCGCCTTCTCCAACTGGCCGCTCTACATCGACACCGACGAGGAGGACGGGGAGCGCCGCCCCACGCTGGAGGCCTTCTCGGAGCGGACCGGCATCGAGGTCCGCTACACCGAGGAGATCAACGACAACGACGAGTACTTCGGCAAGGTCAGCCCGGCCCTGATGAACCGCCAGGAGACCGGCCGCGACCTGGTCGTGGTCAGCGACTGGATGGCCGCCCGCTTCGTCCGTCTGGGCTGGGCCCAGAAGATGGACCGTTCGGCGCAGCCCAACGTCGTCGGCCACCTCGACCCGCAGCTGCGTTCCCCCGCCTTCGACGAGGGCCGGCTGCACACCGTGCCCTGGCAGTCGGGGATCACCGGCATCGCCTACAACCGCCGTGCTCTGGGGCGGGAGATCAGATCCGTCCAGGACCTGTGGCGCCCCGACCTGGCGGGCAGGGTCACGCTCTTCTCCGGGCTCGACGAATCCTTCGCCCTGCTGATGCAGGGCAACGGGGCCGACATCACGCGCTGGACCGAATCCGACTTCCACCGGGTGTGCGACCACGTGGAGGCTCTGGTGAGGAAGAAGCACATCCGCCGCTTCACCGGCAACGACTACACCTCCGACCTCAGCAAGGGAGACGTCCTGGCCTGCCAGGCGTACTCGGGCGATGCCATCCAACTCCAGGCCGACAACCCGGACATCGCATTCGTCGTCCCCGAGGAGGGCGGTGAGCTCTGGGCTGAGAGCCTCCTCGTGCCCAACCTCGCCCGACACAAGGCCAATGCCGAGGCGCTGGTCGACCACTACTACGACCCGGAGGTGGCCGCGCAGCTCGCCGCTTCCGTCAACTACGTCTGCCCCGTGCCGGCGGCCCGGGACGTCCTGGCCGCTTCCGGCGACCGGGAGACCGCCGAACTCGCCGAGAACCCGCTGATCTTCCCCGACGACGACCTGCGGGCGCGGCTCGCCGTCGCCCGGGACATCTCCTCGGCCGAGCGCCGTTCCCTCGCCCGGCGGTGGAACGCGATCGTCGGACTCTGAGCCGCGGTCGTCACGGTCCTGTCACTGATTGAACGGGTTCAACGCATGGGCTGAACGTGTTCAAAAATGGGCGTAGGCTTCCTTCCATGAGCGAGAAAAGCGCCCTTGAGCGGCGGATCCGTGCCTGGCTGATCCTCTTCGTCGTCTGCCTCGTCCTCAGCGGGATCACGGCCTTCCCCTTGGTCAGCGAAGTCCGCTGGGGCAACGCACTGGTCGACAACTCCTGGCTGCGACGGGTGGGCGAGGGGCTGGACCGGGCCGATGCCGACTACCCCTTCCTGCTGTACGGGAACGACTGGCTCGCCTTCGCCCATCTCGTCATCGCGGTCTTCTTCTACGGCGTGTACCGAGACCCCGTCCGCAACATCTGGATCGTCGAGGCCGGCATGATCGCCTGCGCCGGAGTGATTCCGCTCGCCCTGATCTGCGGGCCCATCCGGGGCATCCCCTTCTGGTGGAGCGTCATTGACATGTCGTTCGGCGTCTTCGGGGTGATCCCCCTCCTGGTCCTGCGCCGCATGATCAAGCGCCTGGAGGCCACAGCTACGTCGTGAAGGCCGCCACGGCGACGGTCTTGCCCCGGGCCACCGTGTCGTCCGCCAGGACGATCGCCGGCCCAGGGCTCCCGTGGCGGCACGAACGGCACGGTGACGGCCGGCGGGGCCGGCACGGTCAGGCCCGGGTCCACGACCCGCACGGGGCGCTGCGCAGCCGCCGGGCCCACCGGCCCGGCGCGGCCCTCACCGGCCGAACCGGGCCCGCACGGCCGTCAGCGCGTCCACCCGGTTCGTAGTGATCGCATCGACCCCCGCGGCAATCAGCCGCTTCATCGTCCGCTTGGTATCGGCGGTCCAGGCCGACACCAGCAGGCCGTCCCGGTGCAGGGCGTCGGCCAGCTCCCGGTTCACCAGCCCGAAGCGGTAGTTGAGCCAGCGCGGGGCCACCGCGTCGATCAGGACCCGGCGGGGCGGCGACAGCGTGGTCCAGGTCAGCGCGATCTCCGCGCCCGGGTCGGCGGCGCGGAGCGCCAGCATCGAGTCCGGTCCCGCGCAGTAGAACGTACGCTCGCGGGCGCCGCACTCCCGGACCAGACCCACGACGGTGCGGACCGCCTCCGGCGTGGCGCCGGGGAGGTCGAGCATCAGCCGGCCCGCCCCGGTGTCCTCCAGTGCGTCGCGCAGCATCGGAACGGCGCCCTCCGTCATGTCCGCCAGCTGCGCCGCGGAGATCTCGTCGAGGCGCACGTCGTGGTTCCACAACCGCCGGAGCGACTCGTCGTGGAGCAGGACCGGCACCCCGTCACGGGTCAGCCGTACGTCGACCTCGACCGCGTCCGCCCCGCGGGCGAAGGCGGAGCGGATCGAAGGCAGGGTGTTCTCACGGACACGGTAGGGATCGCCGCGGTGGCCGACGGCAGTCAGGGTGCGCATGGCCCCATTCTCGTGGGGACTTCAGCGCGCGAGCCATCGCGTCGTGTACGTGTCGATCTCCGCGTCGAGCTTCGCCTTGCCCTCCGCATCGAGGAAGGAGGCCTCGACGGCGTTCTTCGCGAGCTGCGCGAGCCCGCGCTCGTCGAGGTCGAGGAGCCGGGCGGCCACCGCGTACTCGTTGTTGAGGTCGGAGCCGAACATCGGCGGGTCGTCGCTGTTGATGGTGACGAGCACACCCGCCGCGACCATCTCCTTGACCGGGTGCCGGTCGAGGTCGGTCACCGCGCGGGTGGCGATGTTCGAGGTCGGGCAGACCTCCAGCGCGATCCGGTGCTCGGCCAGGTACGCGAGCAATTCCGGGTCCTTGACGGAACTCGTGCCGTGGCCGATGCGCTCGGCACCCAGCTCGCGGATGGCGTCCCAGACGGTCTCCGGGCCGGTGGTCTCGCCCGCGTGCGGCACGCTGTGCAGGCCGGCCGCCCGGGCCGCGTCGAAGTACGGCTTGAACTGCGGGCGCGGGACGCCGATCTCGGGGCCGCCCAGGCCGAAGGAGACGAGCCCCTCGGGGCGCAGGTCGACGGCGAGCCGGGCGGTCTCGGCGGCGGCCTCCAGGCCGGCCTCGCCGGGGATGTCGAAGCACCAGCGCAGGATCACACCGAGTTCCTTCTCGGCGGCCTTGCGGGCGTCCTCGATGGCCTCCATGAAGGCCTTCTCCTCGATGCCGCGGCGGGTGGAGGAGTACGGGGTGATGGTCAGCTCGGCGTAGCGGATGTTCTGCCGTGCCATGTCGCGGGCGACCTCGAAGGTCAGCAGCCGGACGTCTTCCGGGGTGCGCACGAGGTCGACGACCGACAGGTAGACCTCGATGAAGTGGGCGAAGTCCGTGAAGGTGAAGTAGTCGGCGAGGGCCTCCGGGTCCGTGGGCACCTTGGAGTCGGGGTGCCGGGAGGCGAGTTCGGCCACGATGCGCGGGGAGGCGGAGCCGACATGGTGGACGTGCAGTTCGGCCTTGGGCAGCCCCGCGATGAAGGGGTGCAGGTCGGTCATGGGGGGTGCCTCCGGAGGGCGGGGTGCGGGCAGGTCGCCCTCATCGTAGGCACGGCCGTGACTGTCCGTGGCAGCGCTTAGCATGGCTGTACGAGAGAGGGGGGCTCCGTATGAACGACAGCAGTCCCGAGCCGCGGGATCCTTGGGCGCCGCCGGAGCGGCCGGCGGTGGACCTGGGCACGTCGAAGGCCGGCCACGGCGCGCCGGGCGCGTCCGGCCCGCAGCCCGTGCCGGACCGGCCGACGCCCGGCGGGCATCCCGGCGAGCGGACGGCCGCTGCCGCGCCGGGCAACGCGGCGCCCCCGACCCCGCCGGCGGGCGGGCCGCCCCCGGCCGCCTACGGCTATCCGGTCGCCCCGCCCGGCTACGGATACCCCGGCGACGCGGGCTATCCCGGGTACCCCGCCGCCCAGCAGGGATACCCGTACTCCGCCCATCAGACGGGATACCCGTACCCCGGCGCGTACCCGCCCTACGGGCACCGGCCCAGCAACGGCTTCGGCGTCACCGCGCTGGTCCTGGGGATCCTCGCGGTCGTCGGCTGCGTCACCAGCTTTCTGGCGGTGGCGCTCGGGATCGGGGCCGTCGTCTTCGGCGCCCTGGGCAAGGGCAAGGCCAACCGGGGCGAGGCCGACAACGGCGGGGTGGCGCTGGCCGGCATCATCTTGGGCGCGATCGGCATAGTCCTGGGCCTGCTGATGCTGTTCGCCCTGTTCGCCCCGGCCTTCGACGACGAGTGGGGCGACAGCCCGAAACGCGAGACCCCCTCATCGGATTCGCGGCTTCGCGAACGGGTCTGAGGCCGGGGCCGGTCGGCGGCCCGTCCGGCTGCATCCGCGTCAGACCTCGGCGGCCATCAGCAGCGTCGGCACCATGGCCGTGCCCTCGGCGGTTCCGCGCGCCAGCGGGACCCAGATCAGCCCGACCATCCGGGGGCAGTCGCACTCCAGGTCCGCGTCGATGCCGAGGACCGGATCGCCGGGTGCGACCTCCACGCGGAAGCAGGAGGTCCAGCCGGAGGGGTAGGGGGCTGCGTAGGCGAACCGCACCGCCAGGGCGCGCAGCCCCACCTCCTCGGCGACCTCCCGGCGCACCGCGTCCTCGGGCTCCTCGCCCTCCTCCAGACCGCCGCCCGGCAGCGTCCAGTACTCGGCCCCGTCATGGCGCCCCCCGGGCCCCAGGGCGTGCTCGCGCACCATGAGCACGCAGCCGTCCCGGACGATCACGGCGGCGACCCGGCGACGCTCCGTCACGCGCTGCCTTCGCGCAGCTGCTTCCGGGCCTCCATCAGGGCGAAGCCCAGCAGGTTCAGCCCGCGCCAGCGGGCCGGGTCCAGAGCGCGCTCGTCGTCGGCCGCCAGCCCGATGCCCCAGATCCGGTCCACGGGGCTCGCCTCCACCAGCACGCGGTCCCCGGTGCCCAGCAGGTAGCCGCGCAGGGCCGGGTCGGAGCCGAACTTGTGGACGCTGCCCTCCACGACCAGGGCGAACCGCTCCCGCTCCCATACGGCGTCGTCGAAGCCGCGCACGAGGCGACCGACCTTCTTCGCCTCGGCCGGGCTCTTGGCCCGCACCGCGGCGCGCTCGGACTCGGGGTCCGCGAACAGCCGGGCCTTGCCGGCCATCATCCAGTGCTCGGCCGTCGCATAACGGACGTCACCGACAGTGAAGGCAGACGGCCACCACTGACTCAGACAGCTCGGACCGAGCGTGCCGTCGGGCCGCGGCCGGTGCCCCCAGAACGGCAGGTACTTCACCCTCTCACCACGGCTGACCTGCTTGATCAGGTCGTCGATCATCTCCATGCACGCGAGTCTGGCACCCGCCACTGACACTTCGTACGGGATTTCCGGCGTGCCTGGACACATGGTCGACCGATTCCGTCGCGTAATCAAATGGCAACAACGGAATCACTTGGCCGAGGGCATCACCTCTGCCAGGATCGGCACTCAATTCGAGCTCTAGCTCGAACTGTAGCTACGGAGAGCGTGAGAGCGTGATGGGCAACCGCTTCCAGGTCAAGGACCGCTTCGCAGACGGCGCGCAGTACATCGACGGACGGCTCCGGGCCGGAACCTCCGGACGGTCACACACCGTCGTCGACCCGGCCACCGGCGAGGAGGTCCTGACCTACGAGCTGGCGAGTACCGCGGACGTCGACGAGGCCGTCGCCGCGGCCCAGCGCGCCTTCCCGGCCTGGGCCGGTGCCACCCCCGGCGAGCGGTCGGACGCCCTGCACCGGCTGGCGACCGTACTGGCCGGACAGGCCGAGGACTTCGCCCGCGCGGAGTCGCTCCAGTGCGGCAAACCGATCAAGCTGTCGACCGAGTTCGACGTCCCCGGGACCATCGACAACACCGCCTTCTTCGCGGGCGCCGCCCGGCACCTCCAGGGGCAGGCCGCCGCCGAGTACTCGGGCGACCACACCTCGTACGTACGCCGCGAGGCCATCGGCGTCATCGGCTCCATCGCCCCCTGGAACTATCCGCTCCAGATGGCTGCCTGGAAGATCCTGCCAGCGATCGCGGCGGGCAACACCATCGTGCTCAAGCCCGCCGAGCTCACCCCGCTGACCTCCCTGATGTTCGCCCAGGCGGCCAAGGAGGCGGGCCTGCCCGACGGCGTGATCAACATCGTGACCGGCGCCGGCCGTGACGCGGGGGAGCACCTGGTGGGCCACCCCGATGTCGTGATGACCTCGTTCACCGGCTCCACCGCCGTCGGCAAGCGGGTCGCGCAGATCGCCACCGCCACCGTGAAGCGCCTGCACCTGGAGCTCGGCGGCAAGGCCCCCTTCCTGGTCTTCGACGACGCCGACCTGGAGGCCGCCGCGCACGGCGCCGTCGCCGCCTCCCTGATCAACACCGGCCAGGACTGCACGGCGGCGACCCGCGCCTACGTGCAGCGCCCCCTGCACGACGCCTTCGTCGCGCGGGTCGCCGAGCTGATGGAAACCGTCCGCCTCGGTGACCCCTTCGCACCCGGTACCGACCTCGGCCCGCTGGTCTCGCACGCCCAGCGCGACCGCGTCGCCGGCTTCGTCGAGCGCGCCCGCGGCTACGCCACCGTCGTCACCGGGGGCGAGATCCCCGGTGGCGAGCTCGCCGACGGCGCGTACTACCGGCCCACCCTCATCATCGGGGCCGCCCAGGACAGCGAGGTGGTGCAGTCGGAGATCTTCGGCCCCGTCCTCGTGGTCCTGCCCTTCGACAGCGACGACGAGGGCATCGCGCTCGCCAACGACACCCCGTACGGACTCGCCGCCTCCGCCTGGAGCCGCGACCTCTACCGGGCCGGCCGTGCCACCCGCGAGATCAAGGCGGGCTGCGTGTGGGTCAACGACCACATTCCGATCATCAGCGAGATGCCCCACGGGGGCTACAAGGCCAGCGGCTTCGGAAAGGACATGTCCGCCTACTCCTTCGAGGAGTACACGCAGGTCAAGCACGTGATGTACGACAACACCGCGGTGGCCGCGAAGGACTGGCACCGCACGATCTTCGGGGACCGACAGCCGACCACCGCCTGACCAGCGGTACACCTCCCGAAAGGCCTCAGCGCATGGAGCAGTTCGAACCCGACCGCCTCTCCGAGGCGCAGCTCGCCGCGATGCGGCGCAGCCTCACCAGTGGGCGCGGCGCCCTCACCCGCCGCTCGCTGCTGCGCGCATCCGGAGTCGGAGCGCTCACCCTCGGCGGCCTGGCCACCCTCGCCGGGTGCGGCATCCCGCCCGCCAAGCGGGAGGGGGACGCAGCCCTGGCGTCCGACGACCACTCGGACCGGGAAAAGGAGATCAACTTCTCCAACTGGACCGAGTACATGGACACCAGTGAGGACGAGAAGTCCCGCCCCACACTGGAGGAGTTCACCAAGCGGACCGGGATCAAGGTCAAGTACACCGAGGACATCAACGACAACGTCGAGTTCTTCGGCAAGATCAAACCTCAGCTCGCGGCCGGCCAGGACACCGGCCGCGACCTGATCGTCGTCACCGACTGGCTCGCCGCGCGCATCATCCGCCTCGGCTGGGCCCAGAAGCTCGACCCCTCGCACCTGCCGCATGCCTACGCCAACCTGTCCCCGCAGTTCCGCAGCCCCGACTGGGACCCGGGGCGCGCGTACAGCTACCCCTGGACCGGCATATCCACCGTCATCGCCTACAACGAGAAGGCGACCGGCGGCAAGAAGGTGGACTCCGTCACCCAGATGCTCGACGACCCCTCCCTCAAGGGTCGCGTCGGCTTCCTGACGGAGATGCGCGACAGCGTCGGCATGACCATGCTCGACCAGGGCAAGAATCCCTCCTCCTTCACGGACGCGGACTTCGACGAGGCGGTGGGCCGGCTCCAGAAGGGCGTCGACAAGAAGCAGATCCGGCGCTTCACGGGCAACGACTACACCTCCGACCTCGACAAGGGCGACCTCGCGGCCTGCCTCGCCTGGGCGGGCGACGTCATCCAGCTCCAGGCCGGCAACCCGGACATCAAGTTCGCGATCCCCGCCGCCGGCTACATCACCTCCAGCGACAACCTGCTGGTCCCCGTCAGGGCCCGGCACAAGGCCAACGCGGAGCGTCTGATCGACCACTACTACGAGCTTCCGGTCGCCGCGCAGCTCGCCGCGTACATCAGCTACGTCTGCCCCGTCGAGGGCGTGGGCGAGGAGCTCGCCAAGATCGATCCCGAGCTCGCAGAGAACACCCTGATCGTCCCGGACAAGGCGATGACCGCCAAGTCCCATGCCTTCCGCTCCCTCACCAGCGAGGAAGAGACGGCCTACGAGGAGAAGTTCGCCAAGCTCATCGGCGCCTAGCGGCTGCCCGCCGCGCCCGCGAGCCGCGGCCCGCCCCGCCTTCTCCTCCTGACCTCTTCGCCCACCCAACCCCGGGACCTCTCCATGACTGACACGACCGAAGGCGGCGACGTCCGCCTCTCCGGGATCAGCAAGCACTACGGCACCTTCACCGCCGTGCACCCGCTGGACCTCACCGTTCCCCAGGGCTCCTTCTTCGCCCTGCTCGGCGCCTCCGGCTGCGGCAAGACCACCACCCTGCGCATGGTCGCGGGCCTGGAGGAGCCCTCCACGGGCACGGTCCACCTCGGCGACCGCGAGGTCACCCACCTGCCGCCCTACAAGCGCCCGGTCAACACGGTCTTCCAGAGCTACGCGCTCTTCCCGCACCTGAGCATCTTCGAGAACGTCGCCTTCGGCCTGCGCCGCCGCGGCATCACGTCCGTCAAGAAGCAGGTCGAGGAGATGCTGGAGCTGGTCCAGCTCGGCCAGTTCGCCCAGCGCAAGCCCCACCAGCTCTCCGGCGGCCAGCAGCAGCGCGTCGCCGTTGCCCGCGCCCTGATCAACCACCCCCAGGTGCTGCTCCTCGACGAGCCCCTGGGCGCCCTCGACCTCAAGCTGCGCCGCCAGATGCAGCTGGAGCTCAAGCGGATCCAGACCGAGGTCGGCATCACCTTCGTGCACGTCACGCACGACCAGGAGGAGGCCATGACCATGGCCGACACGGTCGCGGTCATGAACGGCGGCCGCGTCGAGCAGCTCGGCGCCCCCGCCGACCTCTACGAGAACCCGCGGACCACCTTCGTCGCCAACTTCCTGGGCACCTCCAACCTCATCGAGGCCGCCGTGGAGTCCGCCGGGTCCGATGTCGTCGTCTCGGCCTCCGGCACCACCCTGCGGCTGCCCGCCGCCCGATGCTCGACCACGCCCAGCGCCGGCGGGAAGCTGCTGGTCGGGGTGCGCCCGGAGAAGGTGTCCCTGGTCCCGGCCGAGGAGGAGAACGCCGTCGCGCCGGGCCGGAACAAGATCACCGGCCGGATAGCCGCCTCCTCCTTCATCGGGGTCTCCACGCAGTTCGTCGTCGACAGCCCCGTCTGCCCCGAGCTCGAGGTCTACGTCCAAAACGTCGAGCGCGACAGCCGCCTGGTGCCGGGCGCCGAGGTGGTCCTGCACTGGAACCCGGAGCACACCTTCGGACTCGACGCGGCCCAGTCCATGCTCGCGGGGACGATGGGCGACGCGGGCATCGAGACCGTCGAGGAGAGCGCGTGACCGCCACCGCCGCGCCGCCCCAGGCGCCCGCCCCCGCCGGACCCCCGGTCCACAAGCCGGCCGTGCGCAAGCGGCTGGTCCCGTACTGGCTGCTGCTGCCCGGCATCCTGTGGCTGCTGGTTTTCTTCGTGCTGCCGATGATCTACCAGGCCTCCACCTCGGTGCAGACCGGCTCCCTCGAAGAGGGCTTCGAGGTCACCTGGCACTTCCGGACGTACTGGGACGCCTTCACCGAGTACCTGCCGCAGTTCCTGCGCTCCCTGCTCTACGCGGGCACCGCCACCGCTCTGTGCCTGCTGCTCGGGTACCCGCTGGCCTACTTGATCGCCTTCAAGGCGGGCCGCTGGCGCAACCTGCTGCTGGTCCTGGTCATCGCCCCGTTCTTCACCAGCTTCCTGATCCGCACACTGGCCTGGAAGACGATCCTCGCCGACGGCGGTCCGGTGGTCGCGGGCCTCAACGCGGTCGGCTTCCTCGACGTCACCAGCTGGCTCGGCATGACCGAGGGGGAGCGGGTGCTGGCCACGCCGCTCGCGGTCGTCTGCGGCCTGACCTACAACTTCCTCCCCTTCATGATCCTGCCGCTGTACTCCTCGCTGGAGCGCATCGACACCCGCCTCCACGAGGCGGCCGGGGACCTGTACGCCCGCCCCGTCACGGTCTTCCGGAAGGTGACCTTCCCGCTCTCCATGCCCGGCGTGGTCTCCGGGACCCTGCTCACCTTCATCCCGGCGAGCGGCGACTACGTGAACGCCGAGCTGCTCGGCTCCACAGACACCCGGATGATCGGCAGCGTCATCCAGTCGCAGTACCTGCGGATCCTCGACTACCCGACGGCGGCCGCGCTGTCCTTCATTCTCATGGCGACCGTGCTGATCATGGTCACCATCTACATCCGCCGAGCGGGGACGGAGGACCTGGTCTGATGCGCACACCCCTCGCCTGGCTGCGGCGCAATCTGGTCGTGATCGCCGGACTCGGCACGCTCGCGTACATGATCCTGCCGAACGTCGTGGTCACCGTCTTCTCCTTCAACAACCCCTCCGGGCGTTTCAACTACGCCTGGCAGGAGTTCTCGCTCGACGCGTGGAAGGACCCCTGCGGCGTCGCCGACATGTGCGGCTCCCTCGGGCTCTCACTGCAGATCGCCCTGTGGTCCACGCTCGTGGCGACCGCCCTGGGCACGGCCATGGCCTTCGCGCTCGTGCGCTACCGGTTCCGGGCGCGCGGCGCGGTCAACTCGCTGATCTTCCTGCCCATGGCGATGCCGGAGATCGTGATGGCGGCCTCGCTGCTCGCGCTGTTCCTCAACATGGGCATCCAGCTGGGCTTCTGGACGATCCTGATCGCCCACATCATGTTCTGTCTCAGCTTCGTCGTCGCCGCCGTCAAGGCCCGCGTCCTGTCCATGGACCCGCGGCTGGAGGAGGCCGCCCGGGACCTCTACGCGGGGCCGGTGCAGACCTTCCTGCGGGTGACCCTGCCCATCGCGGCACCGGGCATCGCGGCGGGCGCGCTGCTCTCCTTCGCGCTCTCCTTCGACGACTTCATCATCACCAACTTCAACTCGGGCAACACCGTCACCTTCCCCATGTTCGTGTGGGGATCGGCGCAGCGCGGTACCCCCGTGCAGATCAACGTCATCGGCACGGCGATGTTCGTCATCGCGGTGTTGGTGGTCCTCGTCGGCCAGACGGTCGGCAACCGCCGCAAGAAGGCACAACCGAAGTAATTCGGAAGAGCATGTCATCAGTTCCGTAGGGAGTTGGAAGCCATGGCCCCAGTCGCCATGCGTAGTGTTGCGAAATCCCTTTCCGAAGCGAAGCCGGTCTCGTACTGGCTGGACGACCCCGGCAAGCCCGCCCCGCAGCCGGCGCTCACCTCCGACGAGCGCTGCGACCTGCTGGTCATCGGCGGCGGCTACAGCGGACTGTGGACCGCGCTGCTCGCCAAGGAGCGCGACCCCGAGCGGGACGTCGTACTGATCGAGAGCAAGGAGGCGGGCTGGGCCGCCTCCGGCCGCAACGGCGGCTTCTGCGCCGCCTCCCTCACCCATGGCCTGGGCAACGGCATCGCCCGCTGGCCCGGCGAGCTGGCGAAGCTGGAGGAGCTGGGCGCGCGCAACCTCGACGCCATCGAGGAGGCGGTCGCCCGCTACGGCATCGCATGCGACTTCGAGCGGACCGGCGAGATCGACGTCGCCACCGAGCCGCACCAGGTCGAGGAGCTGCGCGAACTGCACGAGGAGGCGCTCCGGCTGGGCCTGGCGGGCGGCTCCGAATGGCTCGACCGGGACGCCGTGCGCGCCGAGGTGGACTCCCCGACCTTCCTCGCCGGCCTCTGGGACCGCGACGGCGTCGCCATGCTCAACCCGGCGAAGCTGGCCTGGGGCCTCAAGCAGGCGTGCCTGGACCTCGGGGTGCGGGTCTACGAGAACACGCGCGGCCTGAAGCTCGCCGCGGCCGGGCGCGGGATGACCGTGCAGACCCCCTACGGCACGATCCTCGCCCGCCGGGTCGCCCTGGGGACCAACATCTTCCCGTCGCTGGTCCGCCGGATCCGCCCCTTCACCGTCCCGGTCTACGACTACGCCCTGATGAGCGAGCCGCTGGACGAGGCCCAGCTGGCCTCCGTCGGCTGGAAGAACCGCCAGGGCCTGGGTGACAGCGCCAACCAGTTCCACTACTTCCGGATCACCAAGGACAACCGGATCCTGTGGGGCGGCTACGACGCGATCTACCCGTACCGCGGCAAGCTCGACTCCGAGTACGACCACCGCCCGGAGACCTACCTCCGGCTGGCGGAGCACTTCTTCACCGCCTTCCCCCAACTGGAGGGGCTCAAGTTCAGCCACGCCTGGGGCGGTGCGATCGACACCTGCTCGCGCTTCTCCGCCTTCTTCGGGACGGCGCACTCCGGCAAGGTGGCGTACGCGGCCGGCTACACCGGCCTCGGGGTGGGCGCCACCCGCTTCGGGGCGGAGGTCATGCTCGACCTGCTCGACGGGCTCTCCACCGAGCGCACCCGGCTGGAGATGGTCCGGTCCAAGCCGATGCCGTTCCCGCCCGAACCGTTCGCCTGGACCGGCATCGCGCTCACCAAGTGGTCGCTGGCCCGGGCGGACGCCCGCGGCGGGCACCGGAACCTGTGGCTGAAGGCGATGGACAAGCTCGGCCTCGGTTTCGACAGCTGAGCCGCCCCGGTCGGAGCGCCCGGAGCGCACCGCCGCCGGCCGTGTGACCCGGTTCACCACCACGGGGTGGGGAAACCCGCGTCATCGCCGGCCCCGGCCCCGCTCTCTGTGGGTGAGGACACCTCACCCACACGGAACGGAGGCCGGGCGATGACGACCCCGGGGGAGAAGGCAGCGGTGGCATGGCTGGCGTCGGCGGCGCCGGATCCCGACGCCAGCCGAAGGGCATGGGAGCGCAACCCCCTCGGGGTCGCACTGCTGCCCGCGGGACGGCTCTGGGACGTACTGATCCTGCCGGGGGAGCTGGGGCGGGCCACCCTCGGCGTACTCGATCCGGCGGCCGGACGGCCCGGCCCGGTGCTCGCCGACTTCGGCGCATCGCGGCTGGGCTTCTTCGTGCCCCCGGGCACCGCCTCCCACTGGATCGGTACGGGCGTACGGGGAGTCGGGCACGGGGCGTGGATCGTGGTCCCCCACCCGGGCCGGGCGACCGGGGGAGTGCGCTGGGCGGTGCCCCCGGACGGCCGGGGGACCCTCACGGACCCGGTCCTGCTGGAGCTCGCCATGCACGAGGCGGCCGCACGCGGGAGGGAGAAAGCCCGGAACCGTTGACAACGGGATTGGTCTGGACCAGGTTGGGTGCCGCTGTTCCCGTTCGCAGCAGCCTGGCTCCATCCCCCCATGTTCTGGAGGCAGTTGTGCGCAGAGCCTGGTCCTTCCTCACGGCCGCCGCCCTCGCGGCGGCCGGTTTCCTCGCCGCGGGCCCGCCGGCCGCGGCCTCGGACGCCGACCTCGTCCGCAACGGCGGCTTCGAAGCCGGACTCGACGGCTGGAACTGCTCGGCCGGCAGCGGCACGGCCGTCAGCACCCCCGTCCACGGCGGCACCTCCGCCCTCCGGGCCACCCCGACGGGGCAGGACAACGCCCGCTGCTCCCAGACCGTCACCGTCAAGCCGGACTCCACGTACACGCTCGGCGCCTGGCTGCAGGGCGCGTACGTCTACCTCGGCGCGACCGGGACCGGCACCACCGACGTATCGACCTGGACGCAGAGCCCCGGCGCCTGGAAGCAGCTGACGGCCACCTTCCGCACCGGCCCGTCCACCACCTCGGTGACCGTCCACACCCACGGCTGGTACGGCCAGCCCGCCCATGTCACCGACGACGTCACCCTGGTCGGACCCGATCCCGGAGGCCCCGGCCAGCCCCTGCCACCGGCCGCCCCCACCGGCCTGACCGCCTCGGCGACCTCGGCGACCTCGGTCCGGCTGTCCTGGGCGGCGGTGGCCGGCGCCACCTCGTACACCGTCCACCGGGACGGTGCCGCGCCCCTCCCGGCAGCCGCCGCCACGGCGGCGGTGACCGGCCTCGCCGCCTCCACCACCTACACCTTCCGGGTCCGCGCGGTGAACGCGTCGGGGGAGTCCCCGCTCAGCGCGCCCGTCTCCGTGACGACGGGCAGCGGCGGAGGCGGGGGCGGCGAGCTCCCCGAGCACGCGCTCGTCGGCTACCTGCACACGAGCTTCGCCAACGGCGCCGGCCATGTCCGCATGGCCGACGTGCCCTCCTCCTGGGACGTCATCAACCTCGCCTTCGGAGAACCGACCTCGGTGACCTCCGGCGACATCCGCTTCCGCCTCTGCCCGGTCGCGGAATGCCCGAACGTCGAATCCCCGGAGGAGTTCAAGGCGGCGGTCAGGGCCAAGCAAGCCGCGGGCAAGAAGGTGCTGATCTCCATCGGCGGGCAGGACGGCCAGGTCCAGCTCCCGACCGTCGCCGCCCGCGACACCTTCGTCTCCTCCGTCGGCAAGATCATCGACGAGTACGGGCTCGACGGGCTGGACATCGACTTCGAGGGCCACTCCCTCTCCCTGGCCTCCGGCGACACGGACTTCCGCAACCCCACCACCCCGGGGATCGTCCACCTGATCTCCGCCGTCAAGGCCCTGAAGGCCCGCTACGGCCCCGGCTTCGTCCTCACCATGGCCCCGGAGACCTTCTTCGTTCAGCTCGGCTACCAGTTCTACGGCTCGGGCCCCTGGGGCGGCCAGGACCCGCGCGCCGGCGCCTACCTGCCGGTCATCCACGCCCTGCGCGACGACCTCACCCTGCTCCACGTCCAGGACTACAACTCCGGCCCGATCATGGGCCTCGACAACCAGTACCACTCCATGGGCGGCGCGGACTTCCACATCGCCATGACCGACATGCTGCTCACCGGCTTCCCGGTCGCCGGCGACGCCTCCCGCTTCTTCCCCGCCCTGCGCCCCGACCAGGTCGCCATCGGACTGCCCGCCACCACCCACGCGGGCAACGGCCACACCCCGCCGGCCGAGGTGGCCAAGGCGCTGAACTGCCTGACCAAGAAGACCGACTGCGGGACCTACCCGACCCACGGCACCTGGCCCGGCCTGCGCGGCCTGATGACCTGGTCGGTCAACTGGGACCGCTTCGGGGGCTGGGAGTTCAGCCGGAACTTCGACGCGTACTACGGCAGGACCGGCTGACCGCCAGCAGCAACGGCGTGCAGAGCAGCAGGCTGGCCGCGACGTCCAGCGGCCAGTGGAACCCCCGCAGCACCAGCCCGGTGGCCGTCGCCCCCGTCAGCACGAGGGCGGCGGCCGCCGGCCACCGCCGACGCGTGTACGGCCGCAGGAGCAGGGCCGCGCCCGCGTACGCCACGAAGGCCGTCGCGGTGTGCCCGGAGGGGAAGTAGCCGGCGGCCCACGGCTCCAGGGGCCCGGGTCGGGCGGTCCACTCCTTCAGCGGGACGACGAGCGCCGGCACCAGGGCCATCGCCGCCACCGCGGCCGCGGCGCCGCGGCGGTTCCCGCGCCGGGCGGCGTACCCGGCGGCGAGGAGCAGTACCGGCAGCGCGACCGGAATGTTCCCCAGGTCGGAGAGTGCTTCGGTGACCGGATCGGGGACGGTGCGCACGAGCGCGCCGCTGAGGCGGGCGTCCCAGGACAGCAGGGGGCCCCGCACCAGGACCTGCCAGGTGACCAGGGCGAGGAGGAGCGCGCAGAGCGCGGAGGCGGCGAGTACGCCGAGAAGGGTGGCCGGCCGTCCCGGAACAGGGGGGATGGTTCCGGGACGGCCGCCCGGACCGGGTTGCCGCACGCCCCGGGGGGTTTGGGGCGGTCGGCCGTCCGATCGGCGAGGAGTGTGCGCGAACGCATGCCCGGTACGGCGCTGGGGAAGCCCGGTACCGGAATCGCCCCCGGTCTCCCGGGAGCGGGCTGTCTCACTCATCTGCAGAAACCGTACGGCAGTGGAAGGGGGACCGACAGCGGGAACGCGCTCCCGCCATCGGCCCCCCACAGCTTCTTCACAGCGTCCGCCCGTTACCGTCGGTATTCGGGCGTGCGCCGCGCTCGTACGTTCCCCACGTTCGAGTGGGGCGGTCCGCAGGCCGCGTCTCGACCGTGGCTCAGATGTCCGTGCCGATGGCCGCGAACGCGGCCTCGATCAGGTCCAGGCCCTCGTTCAGCAGGTCCTCGCCGATGACGAGCGGCGGGAGGAAGCGGAGCACGTTGCCGTAGGTGCCGCAGGTGAGGACGAGCAGGCCCTCGGCGTGGCAGGCCTTGGCGAGCGCGCCGGCCGCCTCCGGGAACGGGGTCTTGGAGACCGGGTCCTTGACCAGCTCGATGGCGATCATGGCGCCGCGGCCGCGGATGTCGCCGATGATCTCGTACTTCTCCTGCATGGCCGACAGGCGGGCCTTCATGACAGACTCGATCTTCTTCGCCTTGGCGTTGAGGTCGAGCTCCTTCATGGTTTCGATGGAGCCGAGCGCACCGGCGCATGCCACCGGGTTGCCGCCGTAGGTGCCGCCCAGGCCGCCCGCGTGGGCGGCGTCCATGATCTCGGCGCGGCCGGTCACGGCGGCGAGCGGCAGGCCGCCCGCGATGCCCTTGGCGGTGGTGATCAGGTCCGGGACGATGCCCTCGTCCTCGCACGCGAACCACTGACCGGTGCGGCAGAAGCCGGACTGGATCTCGTCGGCGACGAAGACGATGCCGTTCTCGTTGGCGAACTTCACGATCGCCGGCAGGAAGCCCTTGGCCGGCTCGATGAAGCCGCCCTCGCCGAGGACCGGCTCGATGATGATCGCGGCGACGTTCTCGGCGCCGATCTGCTTGGTGATCTGGTCGATCGCCTGGGCGGCGGCCTCGGGGCCGCAGTTCTCGGCACCGGTGGGCCAGCGGTAGCCGTAGGCGACCGGGACGCGGTAGACCTCGGGGGCGAACGGGCCGAAACCGTGCTTGTACGGCATGTTCTTCGCGGTCAGCGCCATGGTGAGGTTCGTCCGGCCGTGGTAGCCGTGGTCGAAGACGACGACGGCCTGGCGCTTGGTGTACGAACGGGCGATCTTGACGGCGTTCTCGACGGCCTCGGCGCCGGAGTTGAACAGGGCCGACTTCTTGGCGTGGTCGCCCGGGGTCAGCTCGGCGAGGGCCTCGCAGACCTCGACGTAGCCTTCGTAGGGCGTGACCATGAAGCAGGTGTGGGTGAAGTCGGCGAGCTGCGCGGAGGCGCGGCGCACGACGGCCTCGGCGGACGCGCCGACCGAGGTCACGGCGATGCCGGAGCCGAAGTCGATCAGCTGGTTGCCGTCGACGTCCTGGATGATGCCGCCACCCGCGCGGGCCGTGAAGACGGGCAGCACGGAGCCCACGCCGCCGGCCACCGTCTGCAGGCGGCGGGCCTGCAGCTCCTGCGACTTGGGGCCGGGGATCGCGGTGACGATCTTGCGCTCCTGCGGGACAGCGGTCATAGAGGGCTCCTGGGGGTGTTTTCGGACGCACTTGTGTCTTTGTCCGCAGGCTAGGCCCGGGGGCGGGGGTCCTGCATGCTCCGTTCGGTAGTGATCTCGGCGTGTCCTTGTCCGCGACGGACATAGAGCTCGGTGGCCCCCTCGCCCGGCCGGCCCGCGCGAGGGGACCCGGCCCGTACACCGGGCCGGCGGCTCTTGACCTCGGCCGGTTCCGTACGTCACCTGGCTGATCGTCCCACCCTCGGCAGCCTTCATGCCTGTCGCGGTTTCGACTGCGTGTCATGACCACCGGTGCGAAGACGACCTGGGTCCACCCGCGGGGCGCCGACGGCCACTACATTGAGCGACGCAGCAGCGCAGGGACGGTCAGGGGGCAGGGGTTTCATGGACACCGACGGCACGCACGGGACGCGCCCGAACCGCACCGGCCACATCCCGAGACCGGCCGCTCCGCCGAAGCCTTTGCACGCACCGACGGCCGGGCCGACCCTGGGGGAGTGGCTGCGGGTAGTCCGCACTTCGGACGGGCCGGGTGTATGGACGTACGGGCACGTGGCGCGTGCTGCCGAGGAACCCGAGGTCACCCCCACCCGCCAGCTGGTCAGCGGAGCCCTGATCTCTCTGTTGGCCGGCCTGCTGCTGTGGTCGCTGCTGTGGAACGGCTACCTGGGCAGGTTCTGGCTCTGGCCGCTCTACATGTTCACGCCCGACTCCTGGGCCAATAACTTCCTGTCCGTGGTGGCCTCGTACAGCTGGTACGCCATCGTCGCGATCATCCTGATCGTCGGATTCGGGCGGCTCGGCAGATGGCCGGAGCTGCTGCGCAGGTTGCTTCGCAGCCGGGCTGCACAGCCCCTGCACTCCGCCGACCCCGCCCCCCGGCCCGGCGGGGAGGACGATCCCGTGCGATGGCCGCAGCTGCGGGCCGCCGGGCTGGCGGAGGCGGCCGACCGGCTTGAGGGGGAGGCCGGGGGCGGGCGGATGAACGACGTGGACTACGCCCGCATCCGCCGGGCCTGGGACTCCGTGCGGGTCGATCCTTCCCGCATGCGGGCCTTCGCCGACTCCGTCCGCGACAAGGGCGCCGGGGCCTGCGTGCACCCCTCCGGCGACCGGGACCTGCCCGTGCGGGCCGCCCGGCACGACCTGCTGGCCCGGCAGGTGTTGCTCGGCACCGTGGAGGACGGGGTCCGCAACCCGTACGCCCGCCGCGGCACCTCCCTGGCGCTCGACCCGGACGTGCTCGGCACCTCCCTGCTCGCCGTCGGCCCGTCCGGCACCGGCAAGACCCGGCACCTGGTGCGGCCCGTCGTGGAGTCCCTCGCGCTCCAGGCGCTGGCCGGCCAGGCCGCCGTCGTCGCCGTCGGCGCGGCCGGCGCCCAGCTCGGGCCCGACGACGCCTACGACGTCGTCGTCCGGGTCGGCGACCCCGCCTCGGTGTACGACCTCGACCTCTACGGCGGCGCCACCGATCCCGACGAGGCCGCCACCCTGCTCGCCGAGGCGTTCGTCGGGGACGTCCCCGGGATCGACGTACGCCGGGCCGCGACCGCCCTCGCCCAGCTGCTCGGGCCGTTCCGCGCGGCGTACGACCGCTTCCCGACGGTGCCCGAACTGCGCGAGCTGCTCGACCAGGTCCCGGCTGCCTTCGACGCGCTGCGCCGCGAGCTCGCCGCCGACGGCGCGGCCCGGCACACCATGCTGCGCGAGCTCGACGCCCGCGCCCGCCAGCACGGGGCGCACGGGGACCCCGGTCCGGCCCTCGCCGACCGGGTGGCGCTGCTGGACCGGCCCGCCTTCGCCGGCTTCTTCGACACCACGGGCCACGGCCGGCCGTTCTCGCTGCGCGCCCTGGAACACCCGATCCGGGTCCGCGTGGATCTGCCCGAACGCGGGCATGCCGACGCCTCCCGGATGCTGGCCAGGCTGCTGCTCGCCCAGTTCAACGCCGCCGCGGCCGCCCGCGCCGACCGCTCCCTCTTCGCGTTCCTCGCCTTCGACGACGCCTCGCACACGTTGACCGCCGAGACCGTGCGCGGCGTGCAGCGGCTGCGCTCGGCGCACGCGGGCGTCCTGCTCACCCTGCGCTCGCTGGACGACGTACCGGAGCCGCTGCGCACCCCCCTGCTCGGGGCGGTCGGCTGCCGGATGGCCTTCTCCGGGGTCACCACCTGGGACGGCAAGCGCTTCGCCGAGGCCTGGGGCACCGAGTGGGTGGAGACGCGCGACGTCACCCACCGCACGGTCTTCGCCGACCAGCCGCTGACCCGGGCCATCCACGCCTTCCGCAAGCTCGTCACCGGCAAGGCGGTCACCACGGACGCGGTGACCGTGCGGCAGGTGGAACGGGAGCGGTGGTCGGCCTCGGACCTGGCGCACGCCGTGCCACCGGGACACGCGGTGCTCTCGCTCACCTCCGTACAGGGGGAGCGGGCGGCCCCGCTGCTGGTCCGGCTGTCCGGAACGGCCTGACCCGCGCCCCGACCCGTACGAGGTGGCAGAATCGAGGGGAGTCGTTCGTACGACACGGCGAAAAGGCGTCGACGGCTCCCGCGTTCCCGCCGTCCCCTCCCGCTAAGGCTCCTGGTAACCGATGCCGCTGACCCTCGCCTCCCTCGTCCAGCACTCGGCGCTCAAGCTCGGCGTCCGGGCGGGGGAGAACCGCCTGGACACCCCCGTGCGCTGGGCCCACGTCAGCGAACTCGCCGATCCCGTCCCCTATATGGAGGGCGGCGAACTGCTCCTGATCACGGCGATGAAGCTGGACGCCGACGACCCGCACGAGATGCGGGCCTACGTGCGCCGCCTCGCCGCGGCCGGAGTGGTCGGCATCGGCTTCGCGATCGGCGTCAACTACGAGGCGGTCCCCCAGGCGCTGGTCGAAGCGGCGCGGGCCGAGGACATGCCGCTGCTGGAGGTGCCGCGCCGGACGCCGTTCCTCGCCATCAGCAAGGCCGTCTCCGCGGCGCTCGCGGCCGACCAGTACCGGGCGGTGACCGCCGGTTTCGAGGCGCAGCGCGAACTGACCCGCGCCGCGCTCTCCGTCGACGGCCCCGCCGAACTGCTCGCGAAGCTCGCCGCGCACGTGCACGGCTGGGCGGCCCTCTACGACGCCTCCGGAGCGGTCGTGGCGGCCGCCCCCGACTGGGCGGCGCGCCGCGCCGCCCGGCTGACCCCGGACGTGGAGCGGCTGCGGGAACGCCCCGCACCCGCGAGCGCCGTGGTGGGAGGCTCCGAGGACCGCGTCGAGCTCCAGTCCCTGGGCACCGGCCGGCGGGCCCGGGGCGCGCTCGCCGTCGGCACGGGGGCCCCGCTGGGCACGGCCGAGAGGTACGCCGTCCACTCCGCGGTCGCGCTGCTGACGCTCACCACCGAGCGCTCACGCTCGCTGCACGACGCCGAGTCCCGGCTGGGGGCGGCGGTGCTGCGGATGCTGCTGGCCGACGAGCCGGACCACGCCCGGGCGGTGGCGGGCGACCTGTACGGGTCGCTGCTGGACGCGCCGTTCCGGCTGGTCGTGGCCGAGCCCGCGCTGGGGGGCACGGCGCGGCCGGAGGGCCTGGCGCTGCTGGCCGACGCGGTGGAGTCCGCCGCCGCCCGCACCGGGGAGGCGCTGCTGGTGGTACCGGAGCCCGGGCGGCTGGTGGTCCTCGCCGCCGACGCCGGCGCGGCCGTACGGGCGTGCACCGTCCACGCGGAGGCCCTGGAGGCCCGGCGCGGCCGCGACGCGGCCGGACCGGAGCCGGACGAACTGGTGGTCGGGCTTTCCGCACCCGCCGGGCCGGGCAGCGTCGCGGCCGCCCTGAAGCAGGCCGACCAGGCCCTCGCGGTGGCCCGTCGGCGCGGCCGCCCGCTGGTGGAGCACGAGGACATGGCGACGGGCTCGGTCCTGCCGCTACTGGCCGACGACGCCGTGCGGGCCTTCGCGGACGGCACCCTGCGTGCGCTGCGGGAGCACGACGCGACGGGCCGCGGGGACCTGGTGGCCTCCCTGCAGGCCTGGCTTTCCCGCCACGGCCAGTGGGACGCGGCCGCGGCCGACCTCGGCGTGCACCGGCACACCCTGCGCTACCGGATGAAGCGGGTCGAGGAGATCCTCGGCCGTTCCCTGGAGGACCCGGACGTCCGCATGGAACTGTGGCTCGCCCTCAAGGCCACCTCCACCCCGAGCTAAGGACCCGCACGGAGCCCGGCCGGGTGCGACAGTGACAAACCGGCGCGACCCCGGCGACCGGTACTACACGCCGGACAAACGCCGAATCCCCCGCGGAGTCCTACGGTGGAGGGGTCAGGACCCACCGCACACTTCCGAAGGGCCGGGATTCGCATGACTTCCACCCACGCCTTCTGGCTCGCCGGCCGCCAGGCCACCGGCGAGGACAGCTTCGACGTCCACTCCCCGTGGGACGGTCGACTGGTCGCCGCCGTCAGCGTGCCCACCGACGAGCAGGTCGAGGAGGCCGTGGCCGCGGCGTACGCCGTGACGGCGGAGTTCTCCGCAACCCCCGCCCACGTACGGGCCGCCGCCCTGGACCACGTCTCCAAGCGGCTCATCGAGCGCACCGAGGAGATCGCCCAGCTGATCTCCGCCGAGAACGGCAAGCCCGTCAAGTGGGCCCGCGGCGAGGTCGGCCGTGCGGTGTCCGTGTTCCGTTTCGCCGCGGAGGAGGCCCGCCGCTTCAACGGCGGCGAGGCCCAGCGCCTGGACACCGACGCCGGCGGTGTCGGTCGCCTCGCGCTGACCCGCCGCTTCGTCAAGGGCCCAGTCCTCGGCATCGCGCCGTTCAACTTCCCGCTGAACCTGTGCGCCCACAAGGTCGCCCCGGCCATCGCCGTCGGCGCGCCGATCATCCTCAAGCCGGCCCCGGCCACGCCGCTGTCCGGCCTGATCCTGGGCGAGCTGCTCGCCGAGACCGACCTCCCGGCCGGCTCCTGGTCGGTCCTGCCGGTCGCGAACGACAAGATGCCCGCCCTGGTGAAGGACGAGCGCCTCCCCGTCATCTCCTTCACCGGTTCCGACACCGTCGGGTACGCCATCCAGCAGTCGGTGCCCCACAAGCACTGCACCCTGGAGCTCGGCGGCAACGCCGCGGCCGTGGTCCTGGACGACTGGTCCTCCGAGGCCGACCTCGACTGGGCCGCGACCCGTATCGCGACCTTCTCGAACTACCAGGCCGGCCAGTCCTGCATCTCCGTACAGCGGGTCATCGCCGACGCCTCCGTCTACGACCGCCTCGTCGAGAAGGTCGTTGCGAAGGTCCAGGCCCAGGTCACCGGCGACCCCGGCGACGACGCCACCGACGTCGGCCCGCTCGTCTCCGAGGCCGCGGCCCAGCGCGTCGAGTCCTGGGTCGACGAGGCCGTCTCGGCCGGTGCCAAGCTGCTCACCGGCGGCAAGCGCGAAGGCGCCTCCTACGAGCCCACCGTCCTCGCGAACGTCCCCGACGGCGTCAAGCTCGCCACCGAGGAGGTCTTCGGCCCGGTCCTGACCCTGCTGCGGGTCGAGAACACCGACGAGGCCTTCGCCGCGGTGAATGACTCGAAGTTCGGTCTGCAGGCCGGTGTCTTCACGCACGACGTCCAGACCGCGTTCCGCGCTCACCGCGAGCTCGAGGTCGGCGGCGTGATCATCGGCGACGCGCCGTCCTACCGCGCCGACCAGATGCCGTACGGCGGCGTCAAGCAGTCCGGTGTGGGCCGCGAGGGCGTCCGCTATGCGATGGACGACTACACGTACGAGCGAGTCCTGGTCCTGACCGGCCTCGACATCTGATCTCGTACCGCCGAAAAGCCGACGGCCGGAGCCTACTGTGCGGGGGCTCCGGCCGTCCCCCTTTTCCATTCCGCGCACTTTGGGTACGACTCACAGGCAGCACCGGCCAGGAGGCCGGTACCCCCGACTCCAGCGGCGAGGTGAGTCCCCTCATGTCCGCAACACAGCCCGTACAGCCCAGCGGCACCCAGCCCAAGGTGACCGAGCGCGAGGCACGACAGGTCGCGGAAGCGGCCCGGGAGCAGGATTGGCGCAAACCCAGTTTCGCCAAGGAGCTCTTCCTGGGACGGTTCCGGCTCGACCTGATCCATCCCCACCCGCTCCCCGCCGAAGAGGACGTCCGCCGGGGCGAGGCCTTTCTCGCCCGGCTGCGCGAGTTCTGCGAGACCCGTGTCGACGGCGCGCTCATCGAGCGCGAGGCGAAGATCCCGGACGAGACCGTGCGAGGGCTCAAGGAGCTCGGCGCCCTCGGGATGAAGATCGACCCCAAGTACGGGGGGCTCGGCCTCACCCAGGTGTACTACAACAAGGCGCTCGCTCTGGTCGGCTCGGTCAGCCCGGCCATCGGGGCCCTGCTCTCCGCTCACCAGTCGATCGGCGTGCCCCAGCCCCTGAAGATGTTCGGCACGCAGGCGCAGAAGGACGCCTACCTGCCGCGCTGCGCCACCACCGCCATCAGCGCCTTCCTGCTCACCGAGCCCGACGTGGGTTCCGACCCGGCGCGCCTGGCCACCACCGCGGTCCCGGACGGCGACGACTACGTCCTCGACGGGGTGAAGCTGTGGACCACCAACGGGGTCGTCGCGGACCTGCTCGTGGTCATGGCCCGGGTGCCGAAGTCGGAGAACCACCGCGGCGGGATCACCGCCTTCGTCGTCGAGGCGGACTCGCCCGGCATCACCGTCGAGCATCGCAACGCCTTCATGGGCCTGCGCGGCCTGGAGAACGGCGTCACCCGCTTCCACCGGGTACGTGTCCCCGCCGACCAGCGCATCGGCGCCGAGGGCGCCGGGCTCAAGATCGCCCTCACCACGCTCAACACCGGCCGGCTCTCCCTGCCCGCCATGTGCGTCGGCGCAGGCAAGTGGTGCCTGAAGATCGCCCGTGAATGGTCCGGCGTACGCGAGCAATGGGGCCGGCCGGTCGCCCGGCACGAGGCGGTCGGCGCCAAGATCTCCTTCATCGCCGCCACCACCTTCGCCCTCGAAGCGGTCGTCGACCTCGCCTCCCAGATGGCCGACGAGGACCGCAACGACATCCGCATCGAAGCCGCCCTCGCCAAGCTCTACGGTTCCGAGATGGCCTGCCTGATGGCCGACGAGCTGGTCCAGATCCGCGGCGGACGCGGCTTCGAGACGGCCGAGTCCCTGGCCGCCCGGGGCGAGCGTGCCGTCCCCGCCGAGCAGCTGCTCCGCGACCTGCGCATCAACCGGATCTTCGAGGGCTCGACGGAGATCATGCACCTGCTGATCGCCCGCGAGGCCGTCGACGCCCACCTGTCGGTGGCCGGCGACCTCATCGACCCCGAGAAGGCACTCGGCGACAAGGCCAGGGCCGGTGCCCGCGCCGCCGGCTTCTACGCCCGCTGGCTGCCCCGGCTGGCCACCGGACCCGGCCACGTCCCCGGCACCTACCGGGCCTTCCACCCCGCGGGCCACCCCGACCTCTCCACCCACCTGCGCCACGTGGAGCGCAGCGCCCGCAAACTCGCCCGGTCCACCTTCTACGCCATGTCCCGCTGGCAGGGCCGCATGGAGACCAAGCAGGGCTTCCTCGGCCGGATCGTCGACATCGGAGCCGAGCTCTTCGCGATGAGCGCGGCCTGCGTCCGCGCCGAGCACCTGCGCGCCTCGGGCGAGCACGGCCGCGAGGCGTACCAGCTCGCCGACGCCTTCTGCGAGCAGTCCCGGCTGCGCGTCGAGGAGCTCTTCGGGCGGCTCTGGTCCAACACCGACGACCTCGACCGCAAGGTGGTCGCCGGAGTCCTGTCCGGGACCTACGCCTGGCTGGAGGAGGGCGTCCTCGATCCCTCGGACGACGGCCCCTGGATCGCGGACGCCGCCCCCGGACCCTCGAACCGGAAAAACGTGCACCGCCCCATCCGCTGACCTGCGATCATCGCCGCACGTCGGACAGACGTACGAGGATGGGTACGCGTGCGGATCCGGCACGCGTACGCGCACAGCACAGGGCGGACGAGAACGATGCCGACGGCCGAGCAGGACCGCACCAGCCGGCGGCTGGCCTGGTGCGTGGCGCACCTCCTGCGCCACGCACCGGACCACGTCGTTGTCGACATGATCCGCCGCCTCGACCGGCCGACCCTGAAGTACCTCTGCCGCGACGCATGGCTGGCGGGTTCCACCGTCACCCTGCTGTTGCGTCACGGCGGCGCGGACGACCGCGGCCACATCGCCCGCAACCCGCGGGTCCTGGGCCGGCCGCTGCCCGGCCTGCCCGGGCCGGCCCGCTACGCTCGCCGCCGCACGCCGCCGGAACTCCTGCCCGTCCTGCGCGCCGAGCTCGGCCGGGACCCCGCTGCAGGGCCCCTCGCCACCGCCGAGCTGACCGGCCTGCTGCGCCGGCACGGCAGGCGCGGGCCGCGGGTCCCGCTGGACATCCTGGCGCTGCCCCACGCGACCGATCCCGGGCTGCTCCTCGCCGAGCACACCCGCCGGCCGCTGACCGTGGGCTCCGTCGAGGCCCTGCTGCTCGTGGCCGACCTGCCCCGGGAGACCGTTCTCGGGCTGCTCGCCACCGCCGCGGAGACACCCGCGGACCGCGGCTCCTGGCACCGGCCCGCCGTCCGCGCCGTACGGATGGGCCGGCTCACCCACCAGGAACTCGTCGCCCACGTCGCCCCCGCGCGCCACACCCTGCTCCTCGGCCACCTCCCCGAACGCCGCTCCCTGCGCTGGACCCTGCCCGAACAGGCAGGCATGCAGACCGCCGTGATGCGGGCCCTGCGCCCGCTGGGGGACGACCCGCGGCTGTGGGCGGAGCTGCTGCGGTACGCCCCCGGGTACCGCGGACCGCTGCCCGCCCTGGTGGCGGGCGTCGCCGATGGGACCCTGCCCGGACCGGCCGGCACGGGAGAGCCGGACCCGGGGCTGGACCGGGCCGTGCGCCACCTGGCCCCGACGGCCGCCGAGCCCTCCGGGGACGTGGAGCGCGAACTGGCCCTCGCGAGCCTGGCCGTGCCCATGGAGAGCGCCGAGGAGGACATCCGCTGGGTGCGCGACTGCCTCGACCGCGGCCTGCTCACCGGTACCGACGTGATCCGGCACAAGCTGCCGGCCTGCTGGGCCCTCGACGAGGACCACTGGCTCGGCGAGGTGGACCGCCCCGACCGGCACGACCACCCGGAGGCCGTCCTCGCCGCGCACGCGGAGGCGTACCGGCTGCTCACCGCCGCCCTCGGCGAGGACCCGGAGGCCTGGTGGCGCACCGCCCGCACGCTCCCCGACTTCGCCGGAACGCTCCCGCACCTCCTCCTGCGCGTCACAGAAGGGGGCTCCGTGTCGGGCCGCCCCTGACGTGCCGCGACAATGGGGGGCATGAGCGACCGTCCAGCCCCCCTCGCCGACCCGCACCTCCTCTTCGACCCCGCGGCCGGCCGCCGGGACATCGTGATCCTCGGGTCCACCGGCTCCATCGGCACCCAGGCCATCGACCTCGCCCTGCGCAACCCGGACCGGTTCCGGGTCACCGCCCTGTCCGCCGCCGGCGGCCGGGTGGCGCTGCTGGCCGAGCAGGCCCGGCTGCTGCGGGTGGAGAAGGTGGCCGTCGCCCGCGAAGACGCCGTACCGGCCCTGAAGGAGGCGCTGAGCGCCCAGTACGGCCCGGGCGAGACACTGCCCGAGATCCTGGCCGGGCCGGACGCGGCGACCGAGCTCGCCGCCTCCGAGTGCCACACCGTCCTCAACGGCATCACCGGCTCCATCGGCCTCGCGCCGACCCTCGCCGCCCTGCGGGCCGGCCGCACCCTGGCGCTGGCCAACAAGGAGTCGCTGATCGTCGGCGGCCCGCTGGTCAAGGCCCTGGCCGGGCCCGGCCAGATCATCCCCGTGGACTCCGAGCACGCGGCCCTTTTCCAGGCGCTGGCCGCCGGCACCCGCGCGGACGTGCGCAAGCTCGTGGTGACCGCCTCCGGCGGCCCCTTCCGCGGCCGCACCCGCGCCGAGCTGGCGGAGGTGACCGTCGAGGACGCGCTCGCCCACCCCACGTGGGCCATGGGCCCGGTGATCACCGTCAACTCGGCGACCCTGGTCAACAAGGGGCTGGAGGTCATCGAGGCGCACCTGCTCTACGACATCCCGTTCGAGCAGATCGAGGTCGTGGTCCACCCGCAGTCGTACGTGCACTCGATGGTGGAGTTCACCGACGGCTCCACACTCGCCCAGGCCACCCCGCCGGACATGCGCGGCCCCATCGCGATCGGCCTCGGCTGGCCCCAGCGGATCCCGGATGCCGCCCCCGCCTTCGACTGGACCAAGGCCTCCGCCTGGGAGTTCTTCCCGCTGGACACCGAGGCCTTCCCCGCCGTGGGCATCGCCCGGCACGTGGGCGCCCTCGGCGGTACCGCCCCGGCCGTCTTCAACGCGGCGAACGAGGAGTGCGTCGAGGCATTCTTGGCCGGTCGGCTGCCGTTCACAGCAATCATGGATACGGTCTCTGCCGTGGTCGACGAGCACGGGACACCGCAGTCGGGAACCTCCCTGACCGTGCGGGACGTCCTTGAAGCAGAGGCCTGGGCCAGGGCCCGGGCGCGGGAGATGGCGGCTCGGGCCGCCGCGGAGGCGCGCGCATGACACTTCTGATGACGGTGCTCGGAATCGTGATCTTCGCGGTCGGCCTGCTGGTCTCCATCGCGTGGCACGAGCTGGGGCACCTCTCCACGGCCAAGATGTTCGGCATTCGGGTGCCGCAGTACATGGTGGGCTTCGGGCCGACCGTCTGGTCGCGGAGGAAGGGCGAGACCGAGTACGGGATCAAGGCCATCCCCATGGGCGGCTACATCCGCATGATCGGGATGTTCCCGCCCGGCGAGGACGGCAGGGTCACCGCCCGGTCCACCTCGCCGTTCCGGTCGATGATCGAGGACGCGCGCTCGGCGGCGTACGAGGAGCTCCAGCCCGGCGACGAGACCCGGCTCTTCTACACGCGCAAGCCGTGGAAGCGCGTGATCGTGATGTTCGCCGGCCCGTTCATGAACCTGGTCCTGGCCGTGGCGATCTTCCTCACCACCCTGATGACCTTCGGGCTGAACACCCAGACCACCTCGGTCGCCACCGTCTCGGACTGCGTCATCCAGCAGAGCGAGAAGCGGGACACCTGCCGGCCCGGCGACCCGGCCGCCCCCGCCAAGGCCGCGGGCCTCCAGGCCGGCGACAAGATCGTCGCCTTCAACGGCCGCGCGGTCGACGACTGGTCGGCCCTGCAGAAGGACATCCGCGCCACCGTGGGGCCTGCCACCATCACCGTCGTGCGCGCGGGGGAGCGCCTTGACCTCACCGCGAACCTGATCGAGAACAAGGTCGCCAAGACCGACGGCAGCGGCAGGTACGTCAAGGACGAGTACGTCACCGCCGGGTTCCTCGGATTCGCACCCGCCTCCGGCTACGTACCGCAGTCCTTCGGCCAGTCCGCCGAGCGCATGGGCGAGATGATGGAGGCCGGTGTGCAGTCGCTGGTCGCCCTGCCGTCCAAGGTCCCGGACTTGTGGAACGCCGCCTTCAACGGGGGCGAGCGCAAGCAGGACAGCCCGATGGGCGTCGTCGGTGCGGCGCGCGTCAGCGGCGAGATCTTCGCCCTCGACATCCCCGCACAGCACCAGCTGGTGTTCTTCCTGAACCTGCTGGCCGGCTTCAACCTCTCGCTGTTCCTCTTCAACATGCTGCCGCTGCTCCCGCTCGACGGCGGGCACATCGCCGGCGCGCTGTGGGAGTCCGTCCGGCGGGGCGTGGCGCGGATCTTCCGCCGCCCCGACCCCGGCCCGTTCGACGTGGCGACGCTGATGCCCGTCGCCTACGTGGTCGCGGGCCTGTTCATCTGCTTCACCCTGCTGGTGATGGTCGCGGACGTGGTGAACCCCATCAAGATCACCTAGCCCTCACGGCACACCGCGACGGGCCGTCGGGGGCCGGGCACACATCGGGCCCGGCCCCCGACGTTCGGGCCGTGCGCCCCCTCGGATGCACGGGGCGTGCCGTGGTTGGCGTAATCTCGAAGCCTGGAGCCCGCCGATATCGGGACCTCGATCCACACCTTGGGGTTGCACAGCAGATGACTGCCATCTCTCTCGGAATGCCGTCCGTGCCGACGAAGCTTGCCGACCGCAGGGTCAGCCGCAAGATCCAGGTCGGTTCCGTGGCCGTCGGAGGCGACGCACCCATCTCGGTGCAGTCGATGACCACGACCCGCACCTCCGACATCGGCGCCACGCTCCAGCAGATCGCCGAGCTCACCGCTTCCGGCTGCAACATCGTCCGCGTCGCCTGCCCGACCCAGGACGACGCCGACGCCCTCGCGGTGATCGCCAAGAAGTCGCAGATCCCGGTGATCGCCGACATCCACTTCCAGCCGAAGTACGTGTTCGCCGCGATCGACGCCGGCTGCGCCGCGGTCCGCGTGAACCCCGGCAACATCAAGCAGTTCGACGACAAGGTCAAGGAGATCGCGAAGGCCGCGAACGACGCGGGTACCCCGATCCGCATCGGCGTCAACGCCGGCTCCCTCGACGCCCGCCTGCTGAAGAAGTACGGCAAGGCCACCCCCGAGGCGCTCGTCGAGTCCGCGCTGTGGGAGGCGTCGCTCTTCGAGGAGCACGGCTTCAGCGACATCAAGATCTCGGTCAAGCACAACGACCCGGTCGTCATGGTCAACGCCTACCGCCAGCTGGCGGCCGCCTGTGACTACCCGCTGCACCTGGGCGTCACGGAGGCCGGCCCCGCCTTCCAGGGCACCATCAAGTCCGCGGTCGCCTTCGGCGCCCTGCTCTCCGAGGGCATCGGCGACACCATCCGCGTCTCCCTCTCCGCCCCGCCGGCGGAGGAGGTCAAGGTCGGCATCCAGATCCTGGAGTCGCTGAACCTCAAGCCGCGCCGCCTGGAGATCGTCTCCTGCCCGTCCTGCGGCCGCGCCCAGGTCGACGTCTACAAGCTGGCCGAGGAGGTCACGGCGGGCCTGGAGGGCATGGAGGTCCCGCTGCGCGTCGCCGTCATGGGCTGCGTCGTCAACGGCCCGGGCGAGGCCCGCGAGGCCGACCTCGGCGTCGCCTCCGGCAACGGCAAGGGCCAGATCTTCGTGAAGGGCGAGGTCATCAAGACCGTGCCGGAGTCGAAGATCGTCGAGACCCTCATCGAAGAGGCGATGAAGATCGCGGCGCAGATGGAGGCCGACGGCGTCGCCAGCGGCGAGCCGACCGTCGCCATCGGCGTCTGAACCACCGGTCCGGCGCACCGCCCGCGGTGTCCGGCGAGGGCGCCGCAGTCGTCCGGCCCCGGCCCCGTTCCCGCAGTTCGGGAGCGGGGCCGGGGCCTTTTCGTGACCCGTGGACGCGGCACGGTCCGGTGCCGCCGGGTACAGTGCGGAGATCAGCAGACTTGCATGGTGAGGCCCCAGTGTTGACGCAGACCACCACCCGGGTCCTTGAACCCAGTGATCTCGACGCCGCGCTCGACGTCCTCGGACGCGAGCCGGTGGAGAACGCTTTCGTCACCTCCAGGGTCCAGGTCGCCGGACTCGACCCCTGGCGTCTGGGAGGCGAGATGTGGGGCTGGTACGCCGACGGCGAGCTCCGCTCGCTCTGCTACGCCGGAGCCAACCTCGTCCCCGTCTGCGCCGAGCCCGACGCGGTACGCGCCTTCGCCGACCGGGCCCGCCGCACCGGCCGCCGCTGCTCCTCGATCGTCGGCCCCGCCGCGCCCACCCGGCTGCTGTGGCAGCTCCTGGAGCCCAGCTGGGGGCCGGCCCGCGAGGTCCGCGCCCACCAGCCCCTCATGGTCATCGAGCACCCGTCCACCACGGTCGAGCCGGATCCGCAGGTCCGCCGGATCCGCAAGAACGAGATGGACCTGATCATGCCCGCCTGCGTGGCGATGTTCACCGAGGAGGTCGGCGTCTCGCCGATGGCCGGTGACGGCGGCCTGCTGTACCAGGCCCGCGTCGCCGAGCTCGTCGCCGGCGGCCGATCCTTCGCCCGCGTCGAGGACGACAAGATCGTCTTCAAGGCGGAGATCGGCGCCGCCACCTCCCGCGCCTGCCAGATCCAGGGCGTCTGGGTCGCCCCCGAGTTCCGCGGCCGGGGCCATTCCGAGACCGGAATGGCTGCCGTCGTCGCGTACGCGCTGCGCGACGTGGCGCCCGTGGTCAGCCTCTACGTCAACGACTTCAACACCGCGGCGCGGGCCGCGTACCACCGGGTGGGCTTCCGCGAGGTCGGTGCGTTCATGAGCGTGCTGTTCTGAACCGGGAGGAGACCGGGGGCGGGGCATTCCGGCACACCCTTACCGCGAAGTAAGGTCACCGCATGCTGCCTTCCGGAGTCCGTATCGGCCCCCTCGACCTCGCCGCCCGCGTGGACGAGGCCCTGCGCGTGCAGGCCGTCGCCTTCGGCCTGAGCGAGGAGGAGGTCGGCATCCGGCGCTACATCGTCCAGCGCCACATGACCTGCAAGGGGGCCCGCGCGCTCGGGGCCTTCGCCGAGGACGGCGCGCTCACCGGATTCGTCTACGGGATGCCCAACGACCGCACGCACTGGTGGTCCACCGTCGTCGAGCCCTACCTGCGGGCCGGAGGCCACGAGGAATGGCTCGACGGCTCCTTCGTCATCACCGAGCTGCACGTCCACCCCGGCTTCCAGGGCCACGGCATCGGCCGCTCACTGATCACCGCCCTCACCGACGACGCCGCCGAACCCCGCTCGATCCTCTCCGCCATCGACACCGAGAGTCCCGCCCGCGGCCTCTACCGGTCCCTCGGCTATGTCGACCTCGCCCGCCGGGTGCACTTCCCGAGCGCGAGCCTCCCGTACGCGGTCATGGGTGCCACCCTGCCGCTGACCAGGCCCTGAAACGGCTTATCGGGCTCCACCGCGACCCCGGTACGCTCCGGGGATGTCCACACATCACGTACAGCGCATGTCCCGCCTCATGGCCAAGACCCTCCGAGAGGACCCGGCCGACGCCGAGACCCTCAGCCACCGGCTCCTGGTCCGCGCCGGATACGTCCGGCGCAGCTCGGCCGGGGTGTGGACGTGGCTCCCGCTCGGCAAGCGGGTCCTGGACAACGTCAGCCGCATCGTCCGCGAGGAGATGGACGCCATCGGCGCCCAGGAGGTGCTGCTGCCGGCCCTGCTGCCCCGGGAGCCGTACGAGGTGAGCGGCCGCTGGTCGGAGTACGGCGACCTGCTGTTCCGGCTCAGGGACCGCAAGGGTGCGGACTACCTGCTCGGCCCCACCCACGAGGAGATCTTCACCCTGGTGGTGAAGGACCAGTGCACCTCCTACAAGGACCTCCCGGTCATGCTGTACCAGATCCAGACCAAGTACCGCGACGAGGCGCGGCCCCGGTCGGGCGTGCTGCGCGGCCGTGAGTTCCAGATGAAGGACTCCTACTCCTTCGACGTGTCCGACGAGGCACTGGAGGAGTCCTACCGGCTCCACCGCGAGGCCTACGTCCGCATCTTCGAGCGGCTGGGCCTGGACCACCGGATCGTGTCGGCGGTGTCGGGGGCGATGGGCGGCTCCGCGTCCGAGGAGTTCCTGGCCCCGGCCGAGGCGGGCGAGGACACCTTCGTGGACTGCCCCTCCTGCGCCTACGCGGCCAACACGGAGGCCGTGACCTTCGCGCTGACCCCCGCCTCCGGGGAGCACCCGGCGCCGGAGGAGGTGGACACCCCCGACACCCCGACGATCGAGACCCTCGCCGCGCACCTGGGGGTCCCCGCCTCGGCGACCCTGAAGAACCTCCTGGTGAAGGTCGACGGCGAGATCATGGCCGTGGGCGTGCCCGGGGACCGGGAGGTGGACCTCGGCAAGCTGGGCGAACACCTGGCCCCCGCGGTCGTGGAGCTCGTCACGGCAGAGGACTTCGCGGACCGGCCCGACCTCGTGCGCGGGTACGTGGGCCCGCAGGGCCTGGAGAAGGTCCGCTATCTGGCCGACCCGCGGGTCGCGCCGGGCACGGCCTGGGTGACGGGCGCCAACAAGCCCGACACCCACGCCCGCAACGTGGTCTGCGGACGTGACTTCGAGGTGGACCAGTACCTGGACGTGGCGGTCGTGGAGCCGGGCGACCCCTGCCCCTCCTGCGGAGCCGGCCTCCGCCTGGACCGTGCCATCGAGATCGGCCACATCTTCCAGCTCGGCCGCAAGTACGCGGACGCCTTCGGGCTGGACGTGCTGGGCCGCGAGGGCAAGCCGGTGCGGGTCACGATGGGCTCCTACGGCATCGGCGTCTCCCGAGCGGTGGCGGCCCTGGCCGAACAAACCGCGGACGAGCGCGGACTGTGCTGGCCGGCGGCGGTCGCCCCGGCCGACGTCCACGTGGTGGCGGCGGGCAAGGCGGTGCAGCTCGCGCTGGCCGAGCAGGCGGCGACGGCCCTGGCGGGATCGGGCCTGCGGGTCCTGCTGGACGACCGTCCGGGCCTCTCCCCGGGCGTGAAGCTCACCGACGCGGAGCTGATCGGCGTGCCCTGGATCCTGGTGGCGGGCCGCCGATCCGGTGACGGGGTCGTCGAGCTCCAGGACCGTGCGTCGGGCACCCGGGAAGAGCTCCCCCTGGCGGATGCCCTCGCCCGGCTGGCGGCCACGGCCTGACCCCGGCGCCGGGCACCAGCCGTCCGCTCCGGCGAACACGCGGGCGCACAAACGGGCCTGACGCCCGGTCGGGCGGCGCCGGACCGCGGCCGGACCGCGGCCGGGCCGACGGCACAGCGGAGGCTGCACGGAGGCCGGGACGCCCGGCCCCACCGCCCCGCACCGCGGCAGCGCCCTCTCCGGGCGCCTGCCGGGGCACGCGGGGCGAACGCCTTCCTCCCCTTCCCCGTTCCTCGCGAGGGCCGGAGGGCCTCAGGCGGCGCCCTCGCGGGGGCCGCCCCGCCGGACGGCCGCCTCTTGCCGCGGCGGCTCGTCCCGTTGCGCCGGTCGTGCCGGTCGTGCGGGTGGTGCGGGTCGCGCCGGTCCAAGGGCCGGACTCTCCGCCGCCGGGTCGACGGCCGGCGGGTCCTCGGCCTCCGGAGTGTCGACCTCGGCCGGCCCGGGGCCTTCGGAAGCCGGGCCGGCCGAGGCCGGTTCCGCCCGCGCCGGAGCCGCCACGGCAGGCGGGGCGGCGCGCTCCAGGAAGCGCAGCAGCTCCACCGGGAACGGCAGGACCAGCGTGGAGTTCTTCTCGGCGGCGACCGCGACGACCGTGTGCAGCAGGCGCAGCTGGAGCGCCGCCGGCTGCTCCGACATCACCTCCGCTGCCTCGGCGAGCTTGTGCGAGGCCTGCAGTTCGGCGTCCGCGTTGATCACGCGGGCCCGGCGCTCACGGTCGGCCTCCGCCTGCCGCGCCATCGACCGCTTCATCGTCTCCGGCAGCGACACGTCCTTGATCTCGACCCGGTCGATCTGCACCCCCCAGCCCACCGCCGGGCTGTCGATCATCAGCTCCAGGCCCTGGTTGAGCATCTCCCGGTTGGAGAGCAGGTCGTCCAGGTCGGACTTTCCGATGATCGACCGCAGTGAGGTCTGGGCCATCTGGGACACGGCGAAGCGGTAGTCCTCCACCGTCACGACCGCGCTCGCCGGGTCCACGACCTTGAAGTACACGACCGCGTCCACCCGCACGGTGACGTTGTCCCGGGTGATGCCCTCCTGTGCGGGCACCGGCAGCGTCACGATCTGCATGTTCACCTTGCGGAGCCGGTCGATCACGGGAACGATCACCGTGAAGCCGGGAGGTCGTACCTGCTCCCGTAGCCGGCCGAAGCGGAACACCAGGCCCCGCTCGTACTGCTTCACCACGCGGGCCGCCGCACCCAGGTAGACGGCGGCGCCCACGCCTGCGGCGACCACCGCTGTCAGCAGTTCCTCGACCATGACGGCCCCCTGCCGGACATATCGCTCTCTTTACGGTATGCCCAAAGAGGTCTCCGGCTACAACCAGGCGGCGAACTCCAGCAGCAGTTCCGCGTCCCGGCGCCGTCCGGCGGCCAGGGCGCGGTGGCCCGATTCCACGGCCCGGAAGAGCGTCCAGCCCCGCAGCCGGTCCCGGTCCACGTCCAGCGCGTCCGCCAGCTTGTTCACCCGGCGCCGGGCTCCCGCTGCTCCGGCGGAGGAGGCGACCTGGTCCTCCAGCCGGTCCCTGACCAGCCGCGCCAGGTCGTACGCCCGCTCGCCGACCAGCGGGTCGGGGCCCACCGCCAGCCACGGCGCCCGCTCGCCCGCCAGGACCTTGCCCTGCCGGAAGTTCCCGTGCAGCAGCAGTTCCTCCGGCGGGGCCGCCACCAGCTCCTCCCGCAGGGCCAGGGCGGCGTCGGCGAGTGCGCGGGCCTCCGCCGGGGCCTCCCGCAGGGCCTGCGACTGCCGCGCGGTGCGTTCGGCCACCGACTCCCAGCCGTGCCCGGCGGGCGGCGCCACCCACAGCCGGCGCAGCGTGCCGGTCGCCTCCAGCTGGGCCTTCGCCTCCGGCAGGGACCGCAGCGACACCTCCGCGTGCAGCCGCTCCAGCAGCAGGGCCCCGTCGTCCTGGTGGTGGCGGGTGTCGAGGACGCGTACGGCGCCGAAACCGCCCCAGTGCGCCAGCGCGGCCAGCTCCCGGTCGGGCCGGGCGTGCGGGGGCGCCAGCTTCAGGGCGGCCGGGGTCCCGTCCGGGTAGGCGACGAGGACGACCAGACTGCTGCGGCCGCCCGGGGCCTGCACCCGCTGGGCCCGTACCCCCCGCCGGGAGAGCGCGGCCTCGGTGAGCCCGGGCAGCCGCCCCAGCCAGTCCGTGTCCTGCGCCGTCTCCGGCGTCTCGCCGAGCGCCCGTACAAGCCGCTGCGGCGGTTCGAAAGCCATGCGTGCGGGGTCCCTTTCAGCTGGTGAGGGCTCGCTCTGCGCGTTCCGCGAGCCCAGGGAAGGCTACGCCGACACCGCGCCAGCGTGCCGCGCGGACCGCCGCGCCGCTCAACGCGTCGGCCGCCTCGCGGCGCAGCGGGCCTTCCGCAGCCCGCACCAGATCGGAGTACGCGCCGGCCACCCGGTCCTCGATCACCGCGGCCAGCCGCTCGGCGTCGGCGGGATCGCGCACCTCGAACGGTAGGGCGTACGCGGCCTCCGAGGGTCGGGGCGCACCGCCCAGCTCGCGCACGGTCCGGGCCAGCGCGTCACGCCGCGCGAGGTGGTCGCCGTACGCCTCCCGGGCCTCCGTGGCCCGGGCGCCGGCGGTCCGCGCGCCGATCACCCCATAGCCGTACGCGGCCGCGTGCTCGGCGGCGAGGGCCGCCTGGGCGGCCTCCAGGGCGGGTCCGGTGGGGGAGGGTCCGGTGGGGGAGGGTCCGTGCTTCACGGTGTGGCTCCGGGGTCCGAGGTCAGCAGGTGGACGTGCACGGCGCCGCAGGCGGCCACCGAGGCCAGCAGCCGGGCCAGCTCGCCGGGCGCCCCGGCCAGGTCGATGGTCCGTGTCTCGGACAGGCTCCGCTCGGTGTCGGCGAGCGCGGTCAGGGCCTCGGCGGGCTTCGCGGGCACCGGCCCACCCCCTGCCGCGGGCGCGGCGGCCCCCGTACCGCCGGACGGCGACGCAGAGGGGGACGGCGATCCCGCCCCTGCGGGGGAGAGGGCGGACGCGTGCGCGGCGACGGCGGCGCGCAGCGGAGCGAGCCGCGCGGTCAGGTCCGGATGGACGGCGGCGGTGGCGTCGTAACGTTCCAGCAACCGGGCGCTGTCACGAACGGCCGCCTCCCGCATCCGCCGCTCGAGTGAAACGGCGGGATCGGCGACCGCCGGGCGGCCGTCGGTGCACCCGGTCAGCAGCGCGGCACCCGCCGCGCCGGCGGCACCGGCGAGCAGGCTCCTGCGCGAAGGTCTGGAATGCGGAGTCCAGGGCACGGCGACGTCCTCGTGGTGTGGGGCGGGGCAGGGTGTGATCACGGTACCCGGGGCCCTCCGCACAGGGCGGACGGCAACACCCTCCGACACCGGATACCCTTTGACCTGACACACGACGGAAACCACAACAGCACACGCGGCCGAGGAGTCACCCGGATGAGCACCACCCAGAGCGACAGGCTGCGCGGACTGCTGGAGCCGCTCGTCGCCGCCAAGGGCCTGGACCTCGAAGAGATCGAGCTGTCGCGCGCGGGCAGGCGCCGGATGCTGCGGATCATCGTGGACTCCGACGAGGGCGTGGAGCTGGACGCGTGTGCCGAGCTGAGCCGTGAGGTCTCCGACAGTCTCGACGCATCCGACGTGATGGGCGAGGACGAGTACGTCCTCGAGGTGAGCTCCCCGGGCGCGGACCGTCCCCTGACCGAGCACCGCCACTACGTACGGGCCATCGGCCGCCTCGTGAAGTTCCAGCTGTCCGCCGAGGACGGCAAGGGCGCCGGCGAACTGGTCGCCCGGATCCTCGACGTCGACGACGAGGGCATGGACCTCGAAGTACCGGGCGTGAAGGGCCGCAAGGCGACCGCCCGCCGCATTGCTTTCACCGACATCGCCAGGGCGCGTGTCGAGATCGAGTTCAACCGCAAGGACAAGAAGGAAGAGGAGGCGTAGCCGTGGACATCGACATGAGTGCCCTGCGGGGTCTGGTCCGGGAGAAGGAGATCTCCTTCGACCTGCTCGTCGAGGCGATCGAGTCGGCCCTCCTCATCGCGTACCACCGCACCGAGGGGAGCTTCCGCCGCGCCCGCGTCGTGCTGGACCGCACCAACGGTCACGTGGTCGTGTGGGCGACGGAAGACCCGAGGGACCTCGAAGAGGGGCAGGAACCCAAGGAGTTCGACGACACGCCGTCGGACTTCGGCCGCATCGCCGCGACGACCGCGAAGCAGGTGATCCTCCAGCGTCTGCGCGACGCCGAGGACGACCTGACCTTCGGCGAGTTCGCCGGCCGTGAGGGCGACGTCATCACCGGCGTCGTGCAGCAGGGCAAGGACCCCAAGAACGTCCTCGTCGACATCGGCAAGCTGGAGGCCATCCTGCCGGTGCAGGAGCAGGTCCCCGGTGAGGAGTACCCGCACGGTCTGCGCCTGAAGGCGTACGTCGTGCGCGTGGCGAAGGGTGTCCGCGGTCCGTCCGTGACCCTCTCGCGCACCCACCCGAACCTGGTGAAGAAGCTGTTCTCGCTGGAGGTCCCGGAGATCGCCGACGGCAGCGTCGAGATCTCGGCGATCGCCCGTGAGGCCGGTCACCGCACCAAGATCGCCGTCCGGTCCACCCGTTCGGGCCTGAATCCCAAGGGTGCCTGCATCGGCCCGATGGGCAGCCGCGTGCGCAACGTGATGGCCGAACTGCACGGCGAGAAGATCGACATCGTCGACTGGTCGGACGACCCGGCGGAGATGGTCGCCAACGCGCTGTCACCCGCCCGGGTGAGCAAGGTCGAGGTCGTCGACTGGGACTCCCGCTCCGCCCGGGTGACCGTGCCCGATTACCAGCTGTCCCTGGCCATCGGCAAGGAGGGCCAGAACGCCCGCCTCGCCGCGCGGCTCACCGGCTGGCGCATCGACATCCGTCCCGACACCGAGGCGTCCCCGGATGCGGAGCGGGACCGGAGCGGGGAATAAACCGTTACCGGCCGGGGCTGTCCCGACGGTAGACAGGGTTCACACGGCCGCTGCCCGGGCAGCGGATCAGGACAACACAACGTCCGTTCGGTCTCTCCTCCGATACTTGTCGGGGGAGAGGTCGGTGCGGGGAGGTAGACTTAGGCGTGTCTGGCCGGACGCAAGCCCGCGCATGCCCCGAACGCACCTGTGTGGGGTGTCGGGAGCGAGCGGCCAAGAGCGATCTGCTGCGGATCGTGGCGATCGAGGACGAATGCGTCCCCGATCCTCGCGGTACGCTGCCCGGCCGGGGTGCGTACGTGCACCCTGCCGTGGTCTGTCTCGACCAGGCGGTCCGCCGACGCGCGTTCCCCCGGGCCCTCCGGTCCGCCGGAGCGCTCGACACGGCGAACCTGCGCAATGCCGTGGCCGGGAAAGCCGGGACCACAGCGTAGAGAAGTAGTACGGCACGGATACCCCGTGCGGTCAGGTACCTCGCGAGTTGGAAGTAGGTCGAGATTGCGATGAGCACTCGATGAGTACGCGATGAGTACGCCCATGAAGTAGCGACGGTCCGGCGTAACCCGGACCTAAAAGGAGCGAAGTGGCTAAGGTCCGGGTATACGAACTCGCCAAGGAGTTCGGGGTGGAGAGCAAGGTCGTCATGGCCAAGCTCCAAGAACTCGGTGAATTCGTCCGTTCGGCGTCCTCGACGATCGAGGCGCCGGTTGTACGCAAGTTGACTGACGCACTGCAGGGGCCCGGCGGCAACGCCGGCAAGTCCGCTGCGAAGCCCGGCGCGCCCCGCAAGGCCGCGCCCGCCAAGCCCGCAGCGCCGTCCCCGGCCGCTGCGGCACGTCCCGCTGCCCCGAAGCCCGGCGCACCGGCCCCCAAGCCGGCCGCTGCCGAGGCCCCGGCCGCAGCCCCCGTGACGCCCGCCTCCCCCGGCCCGCGTCCCGGCCCGAAGGCTCCGGCCGCCCCGAAGCCCGCTCCGGCGGCGCCCGTGGCGACCGAGTTCTCCGCGCCTCCGGCGGCTCCGGCCGCCCCGGCGCGTCCCGCCGCGGCCCCCGGTCCCCGTCCGGCGCAGCAGCGTCCGGCGGCCCCGGGTCAGGGCGGTGCCCGTCCCGGTGCCCCGCGCCCGTCCGGTGCCACCCCCGGTGCCCCGCGCCCCGGCGCGACCCCCGGCGGCCAGGCCCCGCGTCCGCAGGGCGCCCGTCCGGCCGGTCCCCGTCCGGGCAACAACCCGTTCACCTCTGGTGGCTCCACCGGTATGGCGCGCCCGCAGGCGCCCCGTCCGGCCGGCGGCCCGCGTCCCGGCGCCCCCGGCGCCGGCGGCCAGGGTGCTCCCCGTCCGCAGGGCGGCCCCGGCGGCGCTCCGCGTCCGCAGGGTCCCGGCGGCGCCCGTCCGACCCCGGGCGGCATGCCCCGCCCGCAGGGCGGCGCTCCGCGTCCGGCCCCCGGCGGCAACCGTCCGAACCCGGGCATGATGCCGCAGCGTCCCGCTGCCGGTGGTCCCGGTCCCCGTCCCGGCGGCGGCCCCGGTGGCCGTGGTCCCGGTGCGGGCGGTCCCCGTCCCGGCGGCGCCGGTCGTCCCGGCGGCGGCTTCGCCGGCCGTCCGGCCGGTCCCGGCTCGCGTCCCGCGGGCGGCGGCTTCGGCGGTCCCCGTCCGGGCGGCGGCTTCGGCGGTGGCCCGGCCGGCGCCGGCGGCGGCGGTCGTCCCGGCTTCGGCGGTCGTCCCGGCGGTCCCGGTGCCCGTGGCGGCACGCAGGGTGCCTTCGGCCGTCCCGGTGGTCCGGCCCGTCGAGGCCGCAAGTCGAAGCGTCAGAGGCGCCAGGAGTACGAGGCCATGCAGGCCCCGTCCGTGGGCGGCGTGATGCTGCCCCGCGGCAACGGCGAGACCGTTCGCCTGTCGCGCGGTGCGTCCCTGACCGACTTCGCGGAGAAGATCAACGCCAACCCGGCGTCGCTGGTCGCGGTCATGATGAACCTCGGCGAGATGGTCACTGCCACGCAGTCCGTCTCCGACGAGACCCTCCAGCTCCTCGCGGGCGAGATGAACTACGAGGTTCAGATCGTCAGCCCGGAGGAGGAGGACCGCGAGCTCCTGGAGACCTTCGACATCGAGTTCGGCGAGGACGAGGGCGGCGAGGAGTACCTGCTGCCGCGTCCGCCGGTCGTGACCGTCATGGGTCACGTCGACCACGGTAAGACCCGACTGCTCGACGCCATCCGCAAGACGAACGTCGTCGCGGGCGAGGCCGGCGGCATCACGCAGCACATCGGTGCGTACCAGGTCACCACCCAGGTCAACGACGAAGACCGCAAGATCACCTTCATCGACACCCCGGGTCACGAGGCGTTCACCGCCATGCGTGCCCGTGGTGCCAAGTCGACCGACATCGCGATCCTCGTGGTCGCGGCCAACGACGGCGTCATGCCGCAGACGATCGAGGCGCTCAACCACGCCAAGGCCGCCGGCGTCCCGATCGTGGTCGCGGTCAACAAGATCGACGTCGAGGGTGCCGACCCGACCAAGGTCCGCGGTCAGCTCACCGAGTTCGGTCTGGTCGCCGAGGAGTACGGCGGCGACACGATGTTCGTCGACATCTCCGCCAAGCAGGGTCTGCACATCGACTCCCTGCTGGAGGCCGTCGTCCTCACCGCCGACGCCTCGCTCGACCTGCGCGCCAACCCGGAGCAGGACGCTCAGGGTATTGCGATCGAGTCCCACCTCGACCGCGGCCGCGGTGCCGTCGCCACCGTCCTCGTCCAGCGCGGTACCCTCCGCGTCGGCGACACGATGGTCGTGGGCGACGCCTACGGCCGTGTGCGCGCCATGCTCGACGACAAGGGCAACAACGTCGAGGAAGCGGGTCCCTCGACCCCCGTCCTGGTCCTGGGTCTCACCAACGTCCCCGGCGCCGGCGACAACTTCCTCGTCGTCGACGAGGACCGCACGGCCCGCCAGATCGCCGAGAAGCGTGCTGCGCGCGAGCGCAACGCCAACTTCGCCAAGCGCGTGCGCCGTGTGTCCCTCGAGGACCTCGACTCCGTACTCAAGGCCGGTCTGGTCCAGGAACTCAACCTCATCATCAAGGGCGACGCGTCCGGTGCGGTCGAGGCCCTCGAGTCCTCGCTGCTCCAGCTCGACGTCGGTGAAGAGGTCGACATCCGGGTCCTGCACCGCGGTGTGGGTGCGGTCACCGAGTCCGACATCGCCCTGGCGATGGGCTCCGACGCCATCGTCATCGGCTACAACGTCCGTGCTGCCGGCCGCGCCGCGCAGATGGCGGACCGCGAGGGCGTCGACGTCCGCTACTACTCGGTGATCTACCAGGCCATCGAGGAGATCGAGGCGGCCCTGAAGGGTCTCCTCAAGCCGGAGTACGAAGAGGTCGAGCTCGGTACGGCGGAGGTCCGCGAGATCTTCCGCTCGTCCAAGCTGGGCAACATCGCCGGTGTCCTCATCCGGTCCGGCGAGGTCAAGCGCAACACCAAGGCGCGCCTGCTGCGCGATGGCAAGGTCATCGCGGAGAACCTCACCATCTCCGGTCTGCGCCGCTTCAAGGACGACGTCACCGAGATCCGCGAAGGCTTCGAGGGCGGTATCAACCTCGGCTCCTTCAACGACATCAAGGTCGACGACGTCATCGCGACGTACGAGATGCGCGAGAAGCCCCGCGCGTAAGCGCGAGGCGGTTCGCACCGTGTCGTAACGCGTAACACCGGGGCCGGTCGGCGGAATATCCGTCGATCGGCCCCGGCCGTTGCGTGTACGGTTCTGGTGACCCGGCCGCACGAGCGCCGGGTGATCCTGCCGGGCGACGGCCCGGCAGGCCATCGAACCCGCACCGGCGGGACATCCGGAACTGCATGTACGTGGGGACTCTGTCCTTCGACCTGCTCCTCGGCGACGTCCACTCGCTGAAGGAGAAACGCTCCGTCGTCCGGCCCATCGTCGCTGAGCTCCAGCGGAAGTTCTCCGTGAGCGCGGCAGAGGTGGGCGACCAGGATCTGCACCGCAGGACCCGCATAGGGGTCGCGCTGGTGAGTGGGGACGCGGGGTTCCTCTCGGACGTACTGGACCGCTGCGAGCGGCTGGTCGCGGCACGTCCCGAAGTGGAGCTGCTGTCCGTGCGACGGCGCCTCCACGGTGATGAAGACTGATTGCTTGTCTGCAAGAAAAGAAGGAGACGGACCAGTGGCCGACAATGCGCGGGCGAAGAAGCTGGCGGACCTCATCCGGGAGGTGGTGGCGGAGAAGCTGCAGCGCGGTGTCAAGGACCCCCGCCTCGGTACGCACGTGACCATCACGGACACCAGGGTCACCGGCGACCTGCGGGAGGCCACGGTCTTCTACACGGTCTACGGCGACGACGAGGACCGCGCCAGTGCGGCGGCGGGCCTGGAGAGCGCCAAGGGCGTTCTGCGCTCCGCGGTGGGCCGGGCGGCGGGGACCAAGTTCACGCCCACCCTGACCTTCGTGGCGGACGCCCTCCCGGAGAACGCCCGCACCATCGAGGACCTCCTCGACAAGGCGCGCGCCTCCGACGCCCAGGTGCGGGAGGTGTCCTCCGGCGCCCAGTACGCCGGCGACGCCGACCCGTACAAGAAGCCCGGCGAGGACGACGAGGACGCAGCCGCGGAATGAGCACCAATGCAGGGAAGACGCCTGGCGGTCCCTCCCGGCCCGAGGCCGGGGGCGGACTCGTCATCGTCGACAAGCCCGCAGGCTTCACCTCGCACGACGTGGTCGCCAAGATGCGCGGGATCGCCAAGACCCGCCGCGTCGGCCACGCCGGCACCCTCGACCCGATGGCGACCGGCGTCCTGGTCCTCGGCGTGGAGAAGGCCACCAAGCTCCTCGGCCACCTCGCGCTCACGGAGAAGGAGTACGTCGGCACCATCCGCCTGGGACAGAACACCCTGACGGACGACGCCGAGGGCGAGATCACCACCTCCACGGACGCCACCGCGGTCACCCGGGACGCCGTGGACGCGGGCGTCGCCAAGCTCTCGGGCGAGATCATGCAGGTCCCGTCCAAGGTCAGCGCCATCAAGATCAAGGGCGTGCGCTCCTACAAGCGCGCCCGCGACGGCGAGGACTTCGAGATCCCGGCCAGGCCGGTGACCATCTCGTCGTTCCAGGTGTACGACATGCGGGAGGCGGAGGCCGAGGACGGCACCAAGGTCGTCGACCTCGTCGTCTCCGTGGTCTGCTCCAGCGGGACGTACATCCGGGCCCTCGCCCGAGACCTCGGCGCCGACCTCGGGGTCGGCGGACACCTGACCGCGCTGCGCCGCACGCGGGTGGGCCCGTACAAGCTCGACCGCGCCCGGACCCTGGACCAGCTCCAGGAGGAGCTGACCGTCATGCCGATCGGGGAGGCGGCCGCGGCGGCCTTCCCGCGCTGGGACCTGGACACCCGGCGGGCGTCGCTGCTCGCCAACGGAGTGCGGATCGACATGCCGGAGGAGTACGGGGACGGCCGTACCGTCGCGGTCTTCGGACCGCAGGGGCAGCTCCTCGGGCTCGTCGAGAGCAAGAACGGGAAGGCGAAGTCCCTCGCGGTCTTCGTCTGATCCGTTGACGTGGAGCGGTGAGCGCACGTGCCGTGCCGCTCACCGCTCCACGACCCCCCTCGGGTAGGTCTCTATCCACCCGGACACCGCTATTCACCCGTCCGAGCAGGCGCTCGGAGTGAATGGAGGGAGCGTAAGGGGGCGCGTTCGCCGCACGTGCTTTCCTGCCGATCTTGACCTGCCTACCGTCGTGAGCACGGGGTGCAGCGGGGGAGCGGTGCGGGGAGTGGTGCGGCCATGGCGGAACTCGTCACGATCTGCGATCCGGCGGGGCGCGAACGAGGCAGCGGGTTCGTCGCGGACGACCGCGGGACGGTCGTCACCAGCCACGAGGCCGTCGACGGCCTGTCCCGGGTCATGGTGCGGGCCTCGGGGCGGACCTGGCTGGCCGACGCGGCCGACGTGACCGAACTGCCCGGCGTCGCCCTGGCCCTCATCCGCACGGACGGACTCGGGGTGCGGCCGCTGCCGGTGGCGCAGCGCGAGGCGATCGATCCGGGGATCTACGTACGGGTGCCGGCGCAAGGCTGGCGGCAGGCGCGGGTACTGGGCGGCGCTCAGGTCACCTACCCGGCGGCCGGCGGGCTGCGGGTGTACGCGGTGCCCCCCGGAGCGGCGGTGGAGCTGGCGATCGGCACCGACGGCCGCGACGCGCTCGCACAGGGCGGGGAGGCCTGCGGGGCGCCGGTCCTGGACGCCGTCACCGGGGCGGTGCTCGCGGTACTGGGCACCGCTCTGCGCGCGGAGCACCGCCGCGGAGGCTTCGCGGTGGCGCTGCGGGCCGCGGCCGGCACCGACCCGCGGGGCCCGTTGGCCGCGCTGCTGGAACGCAACGCGGCGGCCGTGCCGGGCCGCGGCGCCGACCTGAACCTCGCCGGGGCGCTGGAACTGACCGCGACCACCATGCGCTCCGCTCTCCTGCCCGACCCGCTGGTGGAGCGGCCCGGCATTGCCGCCGAACTGGAGGCCTTCACGACGGGGGACCGCCGGGTGCTGGGCCTCGTCGGGCACCCCGGCACGGGCCGCACCACGGAGCTGGCGGCGCTGGCCGCCCGCCGGGCGCGCGGCCCCCGACCCGCGCCCACGCTGTGGCTGCGCGGGGCGGACCTGCACCCCGACGACACCTCCCTGGCGGATGCGGCGGCACGCGCCCTCACGGCGGCGTCGCACGTCGCCGCCGAGGGTCCCGTCGACCGGGCCCCGGCCGCACCGGAGGGCGACGGCCCCGGGGCCCGGTACGAACGGTCCCGGTCGGGCGAGTGGCGCAGCCGGGCGGCGCCCGACCCGGTCGGGTCCACACCGGGCGAGTCCGGGGGCCGGCCGGTGCCCGGCCCCCGGGGATCCCCGCCCGACGGGTGGCACGGACGGCCGGTGTCCGGCTCCGGCGGGACCTCGGCCAACCGGTGGCAACCGGACTCCGGCCGCGCGGACACGGCGGGAGACGGCGCGGGTCCGGCGGGTCCGGACACCGGAGGGGAGAACGGGGACCCCGAGGGAGTCGCCGTGCGGCTCGCCGGGGTCGTCGCCCGCGCCGGTCGGCCCCTGCTCGTCGTGCTGGACGCGCCCGAGGAGATGCCGCACGGGCTCGCCCACCGGCTCGGGTCGTGGACCGAGGCCACCGACGCGTGGCTGAGCGGAACCGGGGCCCGCCTGGTCGTCGCCGCCCGCCCCGAGTACTGGGAGCGGGCCGGCGCCCTCCACCGGCCCGAGTCGCTGCACGTCCCGGCCCGGGCGGCCCGCCGACTGCCGCCCGCCCTCCTTCTCGGCGACCTCACCACCGCCGAGGCGGAGACCGCCCTGGCCCGCCTCGGCATCCCCGCCGACGCCGTCGGCGAGGCCGACGCCCGGCATCCGCTCACCCTGCACCTGCTCGCCGGGATTCGCGCCGCCGAGGTCACCGCTGGCCGCCCCGGCCGCGACGAGGTGTTCGCCGCCCACCTGGACCTGCTGTGCCTGCGCAGCGCGGTCCGCATCGCCGCCGCAGGCACCGACGCCGGGGGCGCCCGCGTGCACGGGCCCGGTGTCAGAAGGCTCGCCGCCCGCGTCGCCGGCCGTGTGCACGAAGCCGCCCGCCGCTGCCTGGGACCCGGGCGGGGGCAACTGGACCGCGACTCCTTCGAGGAACTGTTCCCGTGGCGCACCGGCTGGGCCTGCGCCGTCCTCGCCGAGGGCCTGCTGGAGCCCGCCGGGTCCGGCTACCGCTTCGCCCACGAGGAACTGTCCGACTGGATCCAGGCCTGCCACCTCGACGTCGCCACAGCGCTCGGTACCCTCGTCCACGGCCCCGCCCGGCCCGGGCCGGCCGTGCCCCGGCACCGTATCGGGCCCGTCCTGGAAGCCCTGCTCCGCCTTCCCCCGGACCGGCTGGGCGAGGAACTCACCCGGCTGGTCCGTGCCCTGGGCGGCTGCACCGACGTCCCGGCCGACGTCCCGGCCGACGGCGCCCGCGACGGTGACGCCGACCGCGCCTGGTGGGCCGACCGGCTGCTGCGCGAGACCTTGCTGCGCCTCCCCGACGCGAACCCCCACCTCGCCGTTCTGCACGCCCTCGCCGAGCACGTGGCCCGGGCCGGCCCGGGCGAGTACGACGGCTGGTTCTGGAACCGGCTCCGGCTGGCCGAGCCGGTCCGTCTCGACCTGCTGCGCCGCCTGCTGCCCGCGGACCCCGCCGAGGCGGTCCCCGGCGACCGCTACCTCGACGCCGTGGCCCGCCGACTGGTCCGGGATCCCCGGCGGACCCAGCCGCTGCTCTGCGCCTGGTTCGCCGACGGCCGCCGGCTGCGCGGACGCCCGGGGGCCACCGTCGCCACCGCCGCGCAGGCCCTGCTGCACACCCACCGCCACCTCGCCCCGGACGACCTCACCGAAGCGCTCGTCACCGCCGCGCACCCGCGCGCCGACGAGTTGCTCGCCGTACTCGCCGAGGAGGAGCCCTCCGCGCTGTGCCGGGCGGTGGACCGCTGGGCACACGACGAACGGCCCTCGCGCAGGGTCGCCGCAGCCGCCTACGGCCTCGCCACCGCCCCGCACGTCCGCACCCCCGCCGACCGGGAGCTGCTGCGCCGCGCGGCCCGGGCGCTACTCGCCCGCCCCGGTGACGCCACCCTGCACGGCAGTGCGCTCGCCGTGCTGCTGCGCGACCCGCAGGTGCGGGCCCGCTACCTGCCCGACGCCCTCGCGTCGTTCCGCGACCCCGAGCCCGGCTCCCGGCTGCCCGCAGCCGCGCTGGTCGCGGCCCTGCCTGTGCTGCCGGACCAGGACGCGGTACTCGCCGCCCTGCGGGACCGCGCCGACGGCGAGGTGCTGCGGTCCCTGGCCGAGCTGAACACGCCGGGGCTGGCCCGGCGCGCGGCCGAGCTCGTGAGGGAGCACCTGGCCCGTAGCCCCGGGGACGCGCCGCACGCCGCGGCGTTCGTGAACCGGCGGCTGGAGCAGGGGCCTGCAGCCGGCCCCGCGCTGCGCCCGCTCGTGCTGGACCTGCTGCGGACCGCGCCGGCCGGGGTGCGCGCGGAGCTCGCCGTCGTGCTGGGCGCGCCGGGCGGGGAGCACTCGCACGCGCTGCGCGGCGATCTGACCGCCGTACTGCTGCGGGAGGAGAAGGACCCGCGGGTGCTGGACGCCTTCCTCGGTGCGGTCGCGGCCGGTGCCGCGGTACGCCCGGAGGAACGCACGCGGGAACTGCTGCGGCGCACCGGGCGGCAGCTGCTGGGGGTTCCCGGCGGTCCGGCCGTCTTCGAGCGGCGCACGGTGGAGCTGGCCCTGGCCCAGCCGACCTTCGGGGAGCTCGTGGCCCGCTGGCTGGCCCAGGCGGCCACGGAGGCGGCGGCCCTGCTGGGGCCGGGTGCCCGCCGGGCGGTGGAGACGCTCGGCCGGGCCGCCGCGGATGTGACATGAGGACGGTCCGGCGGCCCCGCCGGGCCCGTCCGGCCCGGATGCCGATGCGTGGCACCGGCCCCCGGCATGGCAGTCTTAGACCTGCAATCGGCAATCAGTTCAAGGACCAACCGGGTTCGGGCGAGGAGCGGTCACAGTGCAGCGGTGGCGTGGCTTGGAGGACATCCCCCAGGACTGGGGACGCAGCGTCGTCACCATCGGCTCCTACGACGGCGTGCACCGGGGACATCAGCTGATCATCGGACGGGCCGTGGCCGCTGCGCGCGAGCTCGGCGTCCCGTCCGTCGTCGTCACCTTCGACCCGCACCCGAGCGAGGTCGTCCGCCCCGGCAGCCACCCGCCGATCCTGGCCCCCTACGACCGCCGCGCCGAGCTGATGGCCGGACTGGGCGTGGACGCGCTGCTGATCCTGCCGTTCACCGCGGAGTTCTCGCAGCTGTCCCCGGCCGACTTCATCGTGAAGGTGCTCGTCGACAAGCTGCACGCCCTGGCCGTGATCGAGGGCCCGAACTTCCGCTTCGGCCACCGGGCCGCAGGGAACGTCGACTTCCTGCGCGAGCTGGGTTCCACGTACGACTACCGGGTCGAGGTCGTCGACCTCGTGGAGCGCGGCGAGGCGGGCGGCGGCGTGCCCTTCTCGTCGACGCTGGCGCGCCGGCTGGTCGCCGAGGGCGACATGGACGGTGCGGCCGAGGTCCTGGGGCGTCCGCACCGGGTCGAGGGCGTGGTGGTGCGCGGAGCGCAGCGCGGGCGGGAACTCGGCTACCCGACGGCGAACGTGGAGACGCAGCCGCACACCGCGATCCCGGCTGACGGGGTCTACGCGGGCTGGCTGACGGCGGACGGCGAGCGGATGCCCGCGGCGATCTCGGTGGGGACGAACGTGCAGTTCGACGCGACCGAGCGGACGGTCGAGGCGTACGCGATCGACCGGGTCGGGTTGGACCTGTACGGAAAGCACGTGGCCGTCGACTTCCTCGCGTACGTGCGGGGGATGGCGAAGTTCGAGTCGCTGGACGGGCTGCTGGAGGCGATCGCCGACGACGTCAAGCGGGCACGGGTGCTGACCGACGCGTACGACATCAAGCGCTGACGCGTTGACGCCGCTACGGGCGAGGGCCCGTACCGCCACCTGTCCCGGGGCGGTACGGGCCC